>DATEBC010000057.1:0-2795 GCA_035288065.1 Sedimentisphaerales bacterium
GACAGAAACGAGTGATTCGCATGGAGCGCCGCGAGGGAATCGACGGGCTGGGCATGAAGCTCCAGCGACGCAATACCCTGATGGCCCCGGCCGCGATCCTGATTGTCGCCGTCGTCCTCGGCGCACGCCGCAATGTTCGCAGAAGGCATTACATCAGCCACGCCAGTGATGCTTAAAGGAAAGCACGACGCACTAAATCCTATAATCGAAATGGTTCGATAGGTTCACCGTCCTGAGCAACGTGGCACGGCAAATTCAAATAACTCAAACTGACCGCTTGTTGGGGTCAGATTTTATTGTAAGTACAGTTGTGACAACTGGATAAGAGTATCTGTCATTCCTGCGAAAGATTGTCACCCCTGCGAAGGCAGGGGCAGGAATCCAAATACCCGGAAACAGTGTTAATCGGTGTAAATCCGTGTCAAAAGATCAGAATCAGTCAGTTTGAGAAATAACATAAGTTCAAGTGATCCGAACGATGTGTTTTGAACATTGAGACATTTGAATTTGGCATTTATTTCGAATTTCGACATTCGAATTTCGGATTTTGGAAAATGACGGGAGTTCTGAAATGAGCAATAAGAGTCTTGCGATATTGGGTGTTGTCGCGGCGGTTATGGTTATATTGGCGGTGGTCCTGTCGGGCTTGTCGGGCGGGCCTCGAAAAGGCTCAACCGGCCCCGCTTATCTCATCCAGGGCCTCGACCCGGCTGGAATCGGCAGGATCGTTATAGGCTCGGGCGATAAGGTGGTGACTCTCAGTCGCAGAGGCAATGCCTTCACAGTCGCCGAGAAGTCAAACTACCTTGCCGATATCAAGCAAGTCAACGACCTGATACAAAAGTGCGCGGATATCAAGACCACCGGCTCTGCGCATACGAGCAATCCCGCCAATCACGAAGACCTCGAGGTCACCGAAGATAAGGGCCGAAGCGTCGTTAAGTTCTTTACCCCCGACCCCAATTCCAGGCTTATCACGGGTCTCGTTGTCGGAAAGAATATCGAGCCCGGACAGGGGGCCTATGTGCGAATGCTCCCTGGCGACGACGTCTATGTAACAACGGAATCACCCTGGATCAAAGACCAGGCCACCGACTATATCGACCAGGAGCTCTTCTCCGTCAAAACAGAAGACATTAACTCTGTAACGGTCAATCCCGGCGGCGAGAGTTACACCTTGAAGGCCGGCAGCGGCGACGTCGTTTCGCTCGAAAACCTCCCCGCAGGCAAAAAACTCAAAAACACCGATGCTCGCAGCGTCCTGACCGCCCTCACCAGTCTCAGGTTTGATGACGTTTCCAGAAGCATCGGCGGACTGGCGTTTAACGAGCAGTACACTTGCAGGCTCAACGATTTAGTCGTCTATGCGCTGAGCATTGCCCAAAAGGACGACAAGACTTACATCGTTTGCGAGGCTGAATTCACCGGCGAAAGGCCCAGCCAAGTCAAAGAGAATGACTCTGAGGAAGAACTGAAAAAGAAGGAAGCATTGTTGTTTGCCTCCGACAATGTCGCCGAATTTGCGGCCAGACATAAAGGGTGGATATATGAAATACCTGATTGGAAGGCCAAGAATTTAACCAAGAAGCTCTCCGACCTGCTCGAAGACCTCGAAAAGCCCAAAGACCCCAACGCCCCCGAGCCCGCCGCGCAAAACCTGGAATCGCCGACCGAGCCTGAAGCCGCCCAGCCGACCGAGTCAAAGCCGGTCGAACCCGCCGCGCCGAAGGCCGCCGACCCGAACATCGCCCCCGACGGCCCCAAGCCAGACGACCCAAACGCCCCAGATGAGCCGCGACCGTAAGGGAGCGGGTAAGCCCCAAAGCAAACGACCCAAACGCCTCAAACCAACACTGCGCCGAAAAGAGGGCTTGATAAGACGGGCAGTTCCTGTTAATATCTCATTGTCTGCCGGTGCGAAGCCCGCTGCTCCGGTACGACTATTGGACGTGATTGGGCAAGACTATGCCCGAGATTTTACAAAGCAAGTCTCTTGCCCTCGGGCACGGGTGGTTATGCCAAGGAGAAATAAGATGAATACAAGCGGCAATGGTAATCGAAATCGTATGATTAGTCTGATTGTCCTGGTCGCGCTGGCCGGACAGGCGGCCGAGATTAAGTTTGAGACCCACCGCATCGGGCGCTTTAGAGGAGAGGCCTGCGCAGTGGCCGACTTCAACAACGACGGCAGGCTCGATATAATCGCCGGCTCCTTTTGGTATGAGGCCCCGGACTGGAAGCCGCGCCGGTTTCGTTTCTTGGAGGGCATGATCGACCCGCAGGGCAACAATCACACCGTCGATGACAATGGCAAGGGCTACTACGATGATTTTACGAATATACCCCTGGATATCGACAAGGACGGACTGACCGACGTGGTCACTTGCTCATGGTTCAGCAAACGCTTTGACTGGTATCGAAACACCGGCTCCACGAGCATGACCTGGCCGATGACAATAAGCGACGAGGGCGTCAACTTCGAGGCCGGAGACCTGTGTGACATCGACGGCGACGGCAAAAAGATTGAAATTCTCCCGCACTGCAAGGATACCAGATGGTACGAAATCGGAAACATGAATTTGGTCGTGCATTCTGTTTCGAGTCGTGAATTGAACTACGGCGGCGGAGTCGGCGATATCAACGGCGACGGACGACCGGATATTGTCCGTCCCGACGCCTGGTACCAGGCCCCCGCCGACCCGCGCAAAGAGGAATGGACCGAACACCCCTTGTCGATCGGAAATATCGAGCAGGGAAAATCAGAGCACACGCCGCAGATATGGGTCTATGATGTT
>DATEBC010000058.1:0-7999 GCA_035288065.1 Sedimentisphaerales bacterium
AGGGCCATGGAGATTGTTTATGACGAGGATTCGCTCAAGGCCTGCGTTGCGAACGCCATCGAGGCTTCGGGCAAGCATCCGATCCTGATCGACAAGTTTCTCGACGATGCAGCCGAGCTGGACGTCGACGCGATAAGCGACGGCACAAGAGTTGTAATCGGTGGGATTATGGAGCATATCGAGGAGGCGGGTGTGCACTCGGGTGATAGCGCGTGCTCGCTGCCGCCTGTTTCGATAAGCCAGAAGCTGCTGGCTGAGATTGCCAGGCAGACCAAGATCCTTGCGCTGGAGCTGAAGGTCAAGGGGCTGATGAATATTCAATTCGCCGTCAAGGATGAGGACCTCTATATACTGGAGGTCAACCCGCGGGCGTCGCGGACGATTCCGTTTGTCAGCAAGGCTATCGGCGTGCCGCTGGCCAAGCTGGCGGCGAAGGTGATGACGGGGATGACGCTCGATGAGCTCGGATTCACAGAGGAAGTGCATAGGCGGCATTTCTCCGTCAAGGAGGCGGTCTTCCCGTTTTCAAAGTTTCCCGGAATCGACACGCTCCTGGGGCCTGAGATGCTCTCGACGGGCGAGGTGATGGGTATATCCGACGATTTCGGGATGGCGTTCGCCAAGTCGCAGATGGCCGCGGGCAATACCTTGCCCACCGACGGGAATGTATTCATCAGCGTCAAAGACAGTGACAAGCAAAGGGCGGCAGATGTGGCGCGCGACCTGCACGCGATGGGATTCAAGATTTTGGCGACCAAGGGGACGTGCATCTCGCTGATCGAGAATAACACTCCGTCGGAATACGTGCTGAAGATCACCGAGGGCCGGCCCAACATTGTCGATCAGATAATCGACGATAAGATCGCCCTGATCATAAACACCGCCATCGGCAAACAGGCGATAGCCGATTCGTTCTCGATACGAAGGACCGCTCTGGATAAGCAGGTCCCGTATGTCACGACGATACGAGGGGCAAGGGCGGTGGTCAAGGCGATCCGGGCGTTGAGAAGTCAAAAACTCGGCGTTAAGCCGATTCAGTTGTACTATCGTTAAGAAAACAGAAGACAGAAGTCAAAGTGTGAACGAAGGATGAGTTGGAAAGGAAGCTGACAGGTGAAAGCGATTCTGCTGCTTGAAGACGGTGCGGTTTTCGAGGGGGCCGGTTTCGGGGCCGAAGGGCATCAGTGCGGGGAGGCCGTATTCAATACGGCTATGAGCGGCTACCAGGAAATACTCACCGACCCGTCGTACAACGAGCAGATAATCACGATGACGTACCCGCTGATCGGCAATGTGGGAACCAACGGCCAGGACTGGGAGTCGCGGAAGCTCTTTGCGAGAGGGTTTATCGTTAAGGAAAACTGCGACTATCCGAGCAACTGGCGGAATAAAGACTCGCTCGACAGCTACCTTAAGGCCAACGGAATTGTCGGCTTGGAGGGGATCGATACGCGAAAACTGGTGCGGCATATTCGGACACAAGGAGCGATGCGGGGAATTGTCTCTTCGGATGAGCTTCGCATCGCGAAGCTGAAGGATATGTTGGAGCTGTATCCGGGGCTGGTGGGGCGTGACATCGTTAAAGACGTTACGGCTAAGAAGCCCTATAAGTGGGATAAGGGCGTCGTGGATGTGCTTAACGGCAAAGAGGTCAGGCCGGCGAAGCGATTCAAAGTCGTTGCGTTCGATTACGGCGTCAAGCAGAACATCCTTCGATTGCTCGTCTCGCACGGGTGCGATGTTACCGTTGTGCCGGCGGCCACCTCGGCCAAAGAAGTCCTCCGGCGAAAGCCGGACGGGGTGTTCCTGAGCAACGGGCCGGGCGACCCGGCCCCGGTCGCCTATGCGATCGATACTATTAAGACGCTCTTAGGCAAGGTCCCTATATTCGGGATTTGCCTAGGACATCAGCTCCTGGCGCTCGCGCTTGGGGCCAGGACGTACAAGCTCAAATTCGGCCACCGCGGGGCCAATCACCCCGTCAAAAACCTCAAAACCGGAAAGATCGAGATTACCAGCCAGAACCACGGCTTCTGCGTTGATATTGAAAGCCTCAAGCGCAAAGACGTCGAATTGACGCACCTTAACCTCAACGACCATACGGTCGAGGGCTTTCGCTGTGCAAAGAAGCGGGCATTCTGCGTCCAGTACCACCCGGAGGCCTCGCCCGGCCCGCACGATTCAAACTACCTGTTTGAGGATTTCATCGATTTGATGCACCCCAGCCGAGGGTAATTATTCTCAAACTGACCGGTTCGCCTTGTCATACCTGCGAAACCAGTCCTGAGCGAAGTCGAAGGAGCAGGTATCCAGTAATGGGCGGGTGAGTGGATTCCCGCGAAGCTTGTCCTGAGCGAAGCCGAAGGAGCGGGAATCCAATTTGTAATTGTCATTCCCGCTTTGCAATTGTCATTCCCGCTAAGCTTGTCCTGAGCGAAGTCGAAGGAGCGGGAATCCAATTTGTAATTGTCATTCCCGCTTTGTAATTGTCATTCCCGCTTTGCAATTGTCATTCCCGCTTTGCAATTGTCATTCCCGCGCAGGCGGTAATCCAATTCTGGACTGATGTATTCCGGCTCAAGGACGGAATCACAGATCAATAATCCTTAATCAATTCTCTTGCGGGGGCGGTGGAGATGGGTATAATTTGGAGCCGCGAGTTTTTCAATGATTATGGCTGATTGATTATGTTGCGGTTTAGTGTTTTGATAATACGGTGAAGAAGCAACGGGAACTTCTTATACAGAAGGAACCGTTAAAACCTTTTTGATTGGAGGGTAAAACATTCCAATGGGCAACAGGCTAAGCACAGACGAATTGCGAGACAAAATCTGTCATTTCAAAAAAGGAGCCGAATCATTATACCGTTATGGCGACCCAGGAAGTTCTAAAACCTTATTCAATAGCCTTTCCAATAATGACCAAAAAAGGTTTCTTTATTGGGCACTTATTGACGGCGATACAGATATTAACAATATTGCTAAATACTTCATGCAGCAACTTAATCCTGCTCCTAAGGATGTCAAAGAATTATTAGAAGAAATGAATCCAAATGATAGAGACGAGATTGAAACGATATCCTCTCAAGTTAAGAATTGTCAAGTGGATACTGAATTGTTAGAACCTGACAAGCAAAAAGTCATGGAGATTTTATCCGAGGCTTGTAATAAAATTGGTTCTCTGGAAATTGAAGAAGCTTTTTGGGTATTAATCCCTTCTGATCCCTCAAAAAGTGCTGTTTGGTTACAAGCCAGAGGTAGATCAGGTCATATCTCATCAGATATTGCGTGGTCTGACCACGTCTGCTATGATCCCGAAAAAGAAGAACAATATAAACTATTAAGTAAGATGCGTGAATCATCATTTGTGCTTCACATACATAATCATCCCTCAACACCAAATATAGTATATGGACCAAGTCCAAGTGACCATAGTTTTGCTAAGCATTGGAAGTATCTACGTAAAGAGTTAACCGCAAAAATGAAATTTTTTATAATTCAACAAAACACTGCTTTTGAATATCGAGAAGAAGGGGATAGTATTCAATGGCTTGGCGAAAAACTTGAAAGCAAGTCTTTATCTGAAAAAGAATATTATGATAAGCAATTTCCTTTAGACGTGGCTCAAAAAATGCTGAAAGAGGAAAGGAAAAAGTTTTATGACAAATTGTTTGAAAATGGATAATCTTAAATCGCCCTTATCCCAGAGCCAGCCACACTTTTACTTCTCGGCCTCGGTGTCGTGATGTTGAGAAAACAATTAGTTTTTTTATAGGGAAGACAAATGAGGAATCAAAACATTTGGGACGATGTAGATATTTTTGGCGTGCGGCTGTTTTTCATAAGCGGGCCGACTATATTCGCTTCACCGAAATAATCCGTCAGCTGTTCTTTGTTCTGCGTGGTCAGCGAAGATACGCTACCTTGTGCCTGACGATGTGAGACAATATGATGTCAAAAAATTCAGAATCTGTTTGCTATCTATGTGGCGGTGCAATAGAGGCTAAACTTAAGAATGATCCGATGGAACTATCAATGGATCATGTCCCTCCTAAGCAGTTCTATCCGAAACAAATCCGTGAAACACAAAACCTTAACCTGCAACTTGCGCCTTCTCACAAAAAATGCAACGAAGATTTTAAGCTGGATGAGGAGTATTTCTACCACTCTCTGTATCCAGTAGTGGACAAAACAAACCCTCTGATGGGTACCATATTTTCGAATGATATAAAAAGAAGATCACAAAAACCACAGACACCTGCGATGATTCGGAAGATTTTGTCAACGGCATTCACCATAACGGAAGGTGGTATACACTTGCCCAGCGGAGTAGTTGGACTTAGTCTCGATGAGCGGAGAATTCAAAGAGTTGCTGCAAAGATCGCTCGGGGTGTTCTTTTTTTGTCAACCGGGCAATGTTTTGAATACCAGCAAATAATCGATATGAGGTTCTGCCTTGATGAGTCCGAAGTTATCGAATTATATAAGATTAGTTGGCAATTGGCACCGGCTTCTGGCGTTTATCCCAATGTGTTCTCCTACAAGTACTTCCCCCTTGACGAGTTTCATCACCTGTCGATGTTATTTTGGGGAGCCCTTATGTTTTGTGTCACCGTGAAAAATACCATAGGTTAAAAATATTTTTCACAAATTCTTTTCTTCGTCCCCAAATGCCCGATAACAAACATTTTGTTTTCACTATTAAAACGCGATTTTTAAGCCAAACACAGCTACTTGCATATTTACAGCAAGGCCTTGTAAGCGTGATATTCGACGAATGAAGCCCACAGGATGGCTTGCGCCACGTTATCTGTCACAGATGAAGGGCACTGGGCGGTTCGGAGAACATGTGTGACGTTCCGGTGAATTCCGGGACGACTTCGGAAAACTAACGACGAGTTCTGGCTTCGGTTGGGGGGGGGATTTTGGGATTTTCGATTAACTATCCTTCGACAAGCCCGCCGCGCCGGGCTTGCCCGCCCAAGGACCGGCGGGAAAGCGCAGGGTGACGGCAACGCGATGTTCGCCGTCATTCCCATTCTATTGTTGCGGGGGGTTTGGATGAGATGTCGTAAACGACCCGGTTCACTCCGCGGACCTCGTTTATTATTCGCGAGGCGATCAGGCCGAGGATTTCGTGGGGGATTTTTGCGAAGTCTGCCGTCATAAAGTCCACCGTCACCACGGCCCGCAAACCACCCTTTTCCCTGGTCTCCTGAGAACCTGATATCCACATCTTGATAACCTGGTCTCCTGACACCCCTTGGCTCATCCCCCGACCCTCGTTTACCCGCCGTGCGCCTTTGGCGGAATCAACAGACAATCATCAATAATCTATGGGGAAAAACCCCTTCCCTCCTGTCTTCTCTCTCACGTCTCCTGTTCTCTCTACCCTTTCTAACCCTTGCGGCTGTGCCTGTTTCTTACGCCTTTGTGCCTCTGTGCCCTTATGCTCTTATGCCCTTGTGTCCTATATCCATAAAATCTGTACTACAATCCGTCAACTTCTTGTTTCTTATGCTTGATTTTGTACCAATACCGTCATAACTGCTGCGACAGTAAGATGTTGCAGTTTGTTTTGAATTTTGAGTGTTAGTAATTTGAATTTGTCCCGCCAGGGATCCCCTGGTTGATTTAGGATTTCCACCGTAAGGTGTCCTGCGGAGGATTTAGTATTTCGGATTTTGCCTGCGGCCAAAGGCCGCGCCAAGAAATCTGTGGTTCCCTTCGTGTCTTGGTGGCAATAAATTCACTTGACACACAACTATCAATGTGGTATAATACTTACCAAACTAACATAATGAAACCCCGCCAGTAAAGGGACAGAGCACAGAACATGGCAGAGAAAATCAAGCAAAACACCCATCTCAACGTTGTCGCGATTCCACAATTCTCCACTTGCTTGCATCCCATCCCGTTGGGGTTGCGTTTTGATTTTTGCATTCTCGAGCTGCCCAAGCGCCCCCTATCCCGCAATTACCTGGTCCCCTCTTCTCCTGATCCCATCCAACCTGATTGCCTGATACCCCGATCCCCTTTTTCTCCGTCTCCTATCTTCTGCCCATGTCCCCTGTCCAGCCCAGATTGCCACAGAATCACAGCCTTTATTCTGCAAAACAAACCCAATTGTCGCAAGACCTTGTCTGCCGCAATCCTCTTTGCCACAAAGGTTTACGAAAATACTCCGCTCCGCTCCGCCCCAAAAAACGAACCCAAACGAACCCAATTTGTCCCGGCGAAGCCGGAACAAACTCGCAGACGCGCCCGTGGTGGGCCAATTCCCCAGCGCGGTCCGCGATACTGCGGAGTATGTAAACGTAATAGAATCTCATACACAGTGGCTTGCCAAGGCGTAGCTCGCCGCCGCCAACCGGCGAGCGAAGACTGGAGACGAAGGGAATCGAACCCTCATTTCCGCGATGCGACCGCGGCGTGCTCCCGTTACACCACGTCCCCGAACACTATTCTGTTTTCCACTATTGTAGCCGGCGATTCGGAAAAGTCAAACCCTTTTCAACGCCCGCCCCCGGTCAAAACACTAAAACTGCCACTGCTCGTAGCACAGCACGTTTTCAATCGGCTCGCGTTTCTGCCCTTCCTGCTGCTTGTCGGCTGCGTAGCCGAGCGCCATCAGTTCGATTATCGCAATATCATCCGGAATTCCCAGGATCGCCCGAACCTTCTCCGGAGAAAACGACCCGATCCAGCAGGTCGCCAGGCCCAGTTCCGCCGCCTGCAGCGCAATATGCTCCAGGGCAATCGCAACGTCAATCGGCGCAATCGCTTGGCCGCACCGCATCACGTGGTCGCTGTTGCTGCACCCGACGACAATCGCCCCGGCGTCGGCAATAAATCGCTGATTATTCGCCGCATCAGCTATTTTGGCTTTTGTCTGCCTGTCCCTCACGACCACAAATCGCCAGTCCTGCAGATTCTTCGCCGAGGGCGCAAGCCTCGCCGCCTCAAAGACCTTATCCAATTTCTCCTGCTCAACGGCCCTGTCCTGGTAGGCCCGGCAGGAATACCGCTTGCGAATGGCCTCAAGAACTGTCATAGCAATCATCCATTTTCCAACGATTTTGCCACAAATAGAAATAGAATTCGCCACATTGCCGGCGACTCTCGGCAGTATAAAACATCCAGCCTATTGACGCAAGGGGCAGGAAACTGTATTGTGGCAACAAGACCTTGGGCGATTAGCTCAGTTGGCCAGAGCGCCTGCCTTACACGCAGGAAGTCACAGGTTCAAGTCCTGTATCGCCCACTAATGCTTCGCACTGTCTCGCACTGTCTCGCTCTTGCTCGTATTTCGCCGGTTCACCAACTGCGTGCGGCTCGGTGCGACACGATGCGTGTGCCTGCTGCGCCGCATTTTGCACACTTTTTTCCGCACCTGTCGGTGCTGGTGTTGCGGCCTGCTCAAAGTGTTCGTCTGTCACCTGCAAATAGTGCTCTCTTGCCACGGCGCGCGAGTTTCCTAACCACGCACAGACAACGTGCTCCGGCCAGCGCTCGGTCAACTCGGTTTCGCGCGTGCTGCGAAGGTTCTGAAACAGCTTCGGCCAAGCCTTGAGTCCGGCTTTGGCAATTATGCGCTGAAGCTGCGTTCGCAGATTGCAGTTGGCTTGCCGGTAGCGCGTGATAACATACTCAGTCCCCGGCTCGGCTTCCTCAAAGACTTCCCGCAAATATGGCAGCAGCTCAGGAAACAACGGCACAAGCCGTGACTCGTGGCCGACGTGGTGCGCGGTCTTTGGGCTTCTTACAAGCATCCGCCCCTTCTCCCAGTTAATGTCGCCCCACGTCAAGCCCAAGTGCTCGGACGGACACCGAAGCCCACCGTATCGGCTTAGAGCAAAAAGTAAGCGCCACTGCGCATCTGGACACGCATCGAGAACCTTCTGCGCCTCCGCCTGTGTGATAAAGTAGAACCGTTCGGGATTCCCCCGCGTTGCCGACTTGAGTTCCTCAAACGCATTGAACGATACCAGCTTTCGTTT
>DATEBC010000059.1:0-7109 GCA_035288065.1 Sedimentisphaerales bacterium
AACGCGGCGGTACGGAGGCGAAGAGAAATTTCAGGCGTAGTGTCCGGAGCAACATTCGTGGGGGCTGTCGGCGTAGAGCGGGCCGGAGTGGAGGTCGCCGCGGGCCTCTCGCTGCTCTTCTTTCTCGAAAATTGACAGGCACGGCAAGGCCGTCGTTCTGAGCCGTTCTCTTTCGGTCTCTGTAAGCCGCGTGTACGATTTGCCGGCGATTATCGCCTTATCGAGCAAGTCCAAGAACGAAGGCGGTATTCCCGTAACGACGCCCTTGAGCGACAGAGTGTATCGCAGCGCCAGGCTCACCTCCTCCTGGGTTTCGGCTGTCCTATACCACCATTTGCGTTTTCTCTCGGCGCCTTCGGGCCATGCGCCCATTGACAAGGGCTTGATGGCTATCACCGCGGCGTTTCGCTTTTTCGCCAGGTCGAGCACCGGCTTACTAAATCCAATCTTGGCGTCCTCGACGAAGTTGATCGGAAACATAACCGTGTCAAATGGGAAGCCGGTCAGGGCATCGAGCGCGGCTTTCCTGGTATGGGCGGAGAATCCGAGATACTTGATCTTCCCTTCGTCCCTGGCCTTTAGCAGGGTCAGCATCGCCCCGCCGGGCCCCAGGGCCTGCTTGACCTGGTCGGCGTTCCATAAATGGTGAATCTGATACAAATCGAAGTAGTCCGTCTTGAGCCTTTTAAGCGAGCGCTCAAGCTCCTCGCGGGCGCCGGCCTTGTCGCGGACCTTTGTCTTGCAGGAGAGGAATATCTTGCTGCGATCGATACCCTGCAGGCCGATGCCCATCTTGGTTTCCGCGTCGCCGTCGCCGTAGGCCGGCGCCACATCAAAATAGTTCAGGCCCCTCTCGAAGGCATCGTGAAGCCCCTTGGTTCCCTGCTCCTGGTCGTAATTCGCAAGCGCCAAGCCCGGAAATCCGACGATAGAAATCTTCTGCCCGGTTCGGCCCAAAACGCGTCGAGGCAGGCCCTCGACCTTTTCTTCAGCGGCCTGAGCGCCCGTATCTTCGGCACCAAGCGCCTTATCCATACCCAGGGCATACCCGCCCGCTACTGCGCCCGCCGTTTTCAAAAAAGAACGTCTTTCCATGATCTATTCCTTTCCATTAAACTGAAGATTTCAATTCGATACCGGACGTCGGGCATTATAACCGCCTTCCGGCTTGTCCGACAAGGCCGTAGTTATTGAGCTTTGAATAGTCCGCCACGGGTGGACCATCGGCGGACTCAATAAGACGGCTGGAGCCGCCTCGGCGGGTAAAAGTGGATTCCCGCCTGCGCGGGAATGACATAAAGAGCGCGGGAATTACATAAAGAGCGCGGGAATGACATAAAGAGGGCGGGAATTACACTTTCAAAGCCGCACTGTTCATTTAACCGTTCAAACATCAATAGGTTGCGCAAAAAATCGCCATCGGTTTTGGAGATGAGGCGATTGTTGCTTATACTTTATACTGGATAGGCAGAGTGCAAATGCGCTGAGGGGGCGCAGAGAATCTTTTGGAGCGGTGTGCGTGTTTGGAAGAAAGCCCGATAAGAGAATTAACATAAACCGTTGCAGAGGGTCGCTGGAAAGGCCGGCACAAACCGTCGAGCCGATAAGTCGAGTTCTTTGCGGACTTGACCCGCTCCGGCGGGCTCGGGGCTCAGCCGATCCTTCGGCCAATATCACCGATTGCGCCGGCGGGCGGGCCTCTATAAAGCATAATGCAAAAAGAAAGAGACGCCGGCGGCTGGCGTCCGAGGTTGTGGTGCTTGCGGGTTTTGCAGCGGTCCTTGGCGTCAAGCTGAAAGTGGTCGATTTGAACAGCGTCAAGGCTGAGGTGCTCAGCCGGGTGACAAGCATTTACCCGGACAAGGACGGGGCGTATGCATTTCTTGGGAGTCATTACACATCCTGCGGCAAATCGGATGAGGCCATTAAGGCCTGTACAATGCTTGTCGAAAGAAACCCGAACGACGCTTCGGCGCATATTCTGCTGGGCAAGGCGTATCACAAGGCGAATCGTCCCGAAGATGCCATAGAAAGCTACAAGCGAGCTTTGGAATTGGACGGCGGCTCTTTTGAGGCGCATTTGGGTCTCGGCGAGACTTACTCGGTTCTTCGCCGTCACGCCGAGGCGATAAAGTTTTTGGAGGAAGCGATACGAATAAAGCCCCGGTCCGCCGGCGCACACCTTTCTCTGGGCGTTGCACTTTCGAACTCGGGCCAATATGACAAGGCTATGGAGGCATTCAGGCAGGCCAAGGAGCTCGATCCCGGTATTGCCGAGACACAAGTCCTCTCGGGCAAGGCGTACTTGAAGGCGGGCCTTGCCGAGCAGGCAATCCAGTGCTTCAAGGACGTCATCCTGTTTGACCAAGGTCATGCCCAGGCGTACTACTCTCTGGGCAAAGCCTGCCTGCAAGTCGGCGACCGTGCTTTGGCGTCCGAGCAGCAAAAGGCCCTGGAGGCGCTGGATCCCAAGCTGGCCGAGGACCTTTCGGCATTGATCGGTGAGAATTAGTCCGCATTTCTAATTAGTCTCTGTTGCGGGAAGCCAAAATCGCCGATGTCACCCCTGCGAAAGCAGGGGTCCATGCCGAAAAAAATGGATTCCTGCTTTCGCAGGAATGACAAACACTATTTCCACAACAGGAACTAATTAAGCGCAGAATCCGCCGCAAGGTCTTACAAAACACCAAGCCTCTGCGCTCTTGGCGTGCTCGGCAATGAGAAATACCTGCAATTTGGGCTTTGCAAAGGCGCTTCTGAACGAGTATAATTACATTGTCTCGGATTAGCAGTCGAGAATGATTGAGTTTTCAGGCCGTTTAAACCGCGAGAATGGACGTAAAATGACTAAACAGAAGCAAGTCGAGCCCCAGCCGCTCGAAGTAGTCGAGCCGATAGGCAGTCGCGTCCTGATTCGGAAGGACGAGGACAAAAAGCAGACCAAGGGCGGCATCCAGTTGCCGGATAATATAGAGATACCCACCATAACCGGGCGAATTGTGACTATCTCGGCGGAGGTCGAGAACGATCAGGACATCCCCCTGCGCCAATACGACAAGGTCCTCTTCAATCCCAAGGGGGCAATCCCGGTCGATTTCGAGGGCGATAATCGGCTCTTCGTCGTGGAAGTCGAAAACGTCGTTGCAGTCTTTCGCAAATCTTAGGCCGGCTTTTTTGCCGCCCGCGGAACCGCAGCAAATCCTTTTGGACCCATCGGCAAGTCTGCTGCTTATGGCTGAGAAGATGAAAAATACGTGGTGTGCGAGGGTGGTAAGGACTATCACCGCTCTACTGCCTGTTTCCAAGAATCGCAAGGGCCGGTGCGTCGGATGCGGGGCGTGCTGCAAGCTGCCCAACCGCTGCCCTTTTCTTAAGTACGATTCGGGCGGCAAATCATATTGCACTGTTTATCCGATTCGGCCGTTGAATTGCAGAAAATATCCGCGAACGGAATCCGAGTTTATCACCGCAGAAACATGCGGCTTCAGATTTGAGCGAGATTGATCGGCCCCGGCGGAACAGAGAAAACCTATACTGTTGGACGTCCAGTCGGAGTCTGAGGCGCGCAGGCCTTATGAGTAATGAACACTCAGGGGGTAATTCTGCGCCTATGACGCCCTGTGTTTTTTAAGCAAGGCCAGTGCGCCCAAGGTGAGCATAAGACCGGTAGCCGGCTCGGGTACGTCCGGCGGATCAAGCGGGTCATCCGGCGGGTCGAGCGGGTCATCCGGCGGATCAAGCGGGTCATCCGGCGGGGGGTCGCCTTCTTCTGTCGGCGTGTCGGGATCGTCTCCAGGAGGCGTGCCTCCTCCGCCGCCGCCGCCGCCGGAAGCTGAGTAGCTTGGCAACGCACCGCCGTCAAGGCTTGGCTGGCGAAGAGTCGCATTCTGCCCGACGACTAATTGATCGTCCTCGACCTGTTGAAAGACCGCCACAATAATTTTCGGCCCGCTAAGAAAGGCTGTAGTCTTGCTGGCTGTCGGGTCGAGTACGTCTCCCAGCCAATAGACGAAGTAGTAACCCAGTTTCGGAACAGCCACCAGGGTCACTTCAGCGCCAACATCATAGTGGTGGACGCCTATGTCGGGAGTTACCATCCCGCCTTGCGAAGGCGTCTGCTGCAATAGGAGGGCCACCCCTCCCTCTTGGCAGTAGGCGAGCCCAGCCGGGAAAAGCCCAAAAACTAAGAAGGCAAGAACAAATGTTCCAATTGATATGGGACTAACACTTTTCATCACACTACCTCCTCCATGTTGCTCAGCGCCCTAAGTTATCCTTTTCGGAAAGACCCTATGTTGCCAAGTTTTCATACACCCTTACAACCTCATTTAACCAGACATCCTGTCTTAAAGTCAAGTCTTTTTTTAGTTTTTTCTCGGCCCCCCGGAAAAAATACAAGTCAGCAACGAAAATCGGCGATTGGACCCTGATATTGCGGTTTATCGGGCTGTTGATGCGCAGGATATTTGTGGAACCTGCTTAGAAAAAGAGGCTTTTCCGGTCAAAATGCGCCGTCCATTTTGGGATTTGAGGCATTTGAGGCGGCTTTCTTGTGGAAATTCGGTCGAATTGCGGTGCGATTTATCGGCTTGACTTGGCCTTTCTTATCGGTTTTTGCTGCACGAATCGGCTGATATTGCGGATTGCCTGGCGGAGGCGCTGCTCATTCTCGACCAGGGCGATGCGCATATAGTGCTCGCCGTTCTCGCCGAAGGCCCTGCCCGGGGCAATAGCGACCTCGGCATGCTCCATAAGGTCCATCGCAAAATCGATGCTGCCTCTTCCCTTGGAGTGTTCCTCCGGGACTCTCGCCCAGACGAACATTGATGCCCGCGGTTTCTCGACGTGCCAGCCGATTCTTCGAAGACCGTCGCAGACGACATCTCGGCGAGACTGGTATTTGAGGTTCTGGGCGACGATATCTTCTTCACAGTGGCGCATAGCAATAATGGCGGCTATCTGGATTGCCTGGAAGATGCCGTAGTCGTAGTAGCCCTTTATCGTGGCCAGATAGTCGATCATATCTTTGTTGCCGGCGACAAATCCTACTCGAAAGCCAGCCATATTATACGGCTTACTCATCGTCGTGAACTCCACACCGATGTCTTTTGCCCCCTTAACCGAGAGCAGGCTGGGGGCCTTGTAACCGTCGAAGCAGTTCTCGCCGTAAGCGAAATCATGAATGACAGCTATTCCGAGGCGTTTGGCAAGCTCAACGACCGGCTCGAAGAATCCTTCATCGACGGTCATCGCGGTCGGGTTGTGCGGATAGTTTAGGATCAGCAGCTTAGGCCTGGGATACATATTCTCGATCACCGTGGCGATATTGCTGATGAATTTCTCGTCGTTGCCCAGAGGCACCGAAACGACGTTGCCGCCGGCCAGAACGACTCCGTAGTTGTGAATGGGAAAGGCCGGGTCCGGGACAATAGCCGTATCACCTGGGCCTATCATCGCCAGGCACAGATGGCTGAATCCCTCTTTCGAGCCTATGCACGCCAAGACCTCGGTCTCCGGGTCCAATTCCACGCTCCAATTGCGCCGGTATTTCTCTGCAACTTCTTTTCGCAGGCCTTTAATGCCCTTTGAGGCGCTGTAACGGTGGTTCCGGGGGTCCATCGCAGCCTCAGCAAGCTTATCAATAACAATCTGCGGCGCAGGGTCGGTCGGATTGCCCATCCCCAAGTCGATGATATCTGCGCCCTGCCGGCGCTTTGCCAGTTTAAGCGCGTTGAGCCGCCCAAACAAATAAGGGGGCAGCCGCGTTATCCGCTGTGCCGGCTCAATCCTGCATTCGCCCATAACCAAACTCCTGTAAGTTCCACCAAGAGGCACTACGGCGCACTATATAACGCCGTTTCAAATAAGTCAGTATGGTTTTTGGATCTTGTCATTCCGGGCTTGACCCGGAATCCAGCGAGTACCAGGCCTGGATTCCCGCTTTGGCGGGAATGACAGAAAGTTACGGTTTCTTTTTTGAAACGGCACTAAGATACAATCGGACAGAATACCGCCAACACATAAATTTGCAAACCTTATTATCGGCTTGGATGCCTTGTATCTGGACTGTGAGCCGAAAAACACAGGCGGACACTGGCGTTTGCAGTGCTTGTTTAGTAGGATGTATCAGATGATTTGCCGCCCGGGCCGCACAGAACGGTTCTCCGACGCCGGCTGGAGCGGCGTTCAATGAGATAAGAAGCGGCAAACCACGAAAGGATATATATGGAACCGCAGCAGCCAGGTATGAAAGTCGAGTACGGCATGAAAGTGACCCACGTGGAGTTCATAGACGAAAAGATCCTCGATGAAGAGAAGATCTCAAGACTTCGAGAATCGTTGGAGCCGGTAATTGAGAGAAATCAGGAGGGACAACTGCTTCTTAATTTTGTTAACGTGAGATTCATGACCTCGGCGATGCTGGGGCTGCTCGTGCGCGTCCACAAAAAGGTCAGCGAGCGCGGCGGCAAGCTCAAATTATGCAATGTGACTCCCGGTATTAGAAAGGTCTTCGAGATCACGAAGCTCACGAAGGTTTTCGACATATCGTAGATCCTGACAACGCCGCCCAGACCAGCTACAGATATTGGAGAGTGGAAAACCCCGCAATTCTCACCGCCGAGAACGCAGAGAACCTTCTTATGTAGATTCGATGAGGCTACACAGATTCCTTCTTCTGAAAGGTTCCGGCGGGGATTCGGCGGGAAATCGAAGAAAAATATCTTCAAGAAAATAAAAAAAGAGCTTGCAGTCTGCCAACTGGGTGGTAAAATGAATGTTAACTGTGAGATTTTTTGCGAAAGGCCCGATTATGAAGCGGGCGATTGCGGCGGTTCTAGCGGGGGTTGCGACTTCCCAAGCCAGAATTATCACTGTTGACGATGGGGCGGCGGATTTTAATAATATTCAGGCGGCTATCGACGATGCGACCGCCGGCGATACGATAATCGGCGTGGATGGTACCTACACCGGGGCGGGAACATTGGGCGGGCGGTTGCAAAAAAAACAAAACAAAAACGAAAAAAAGACTTCTAAGTTACCAGTTGGATGGTAAAATAGATGTTAGCTGTGGGTTTTTGCGCGAAAGGGCGAATTATGAAGCGAGCGAT
>DATEBC010000060.1:0-11254 GCA_035288065.1 Sedimentisphaerales bacterium
TATCTCGAAGAGACCGCCGGGAACCACCGACAATATAACGACGTACATTACCCCCACAGTCTGCTCCGGGGCGCCAAGCCAATGCACCAAAATTCGCTCCGCGAACGCGAAGAGCAAGATCGATGAAAGCAAAGTCAAAACAGAGCATATTTGAGTGCCCTTCTTTACGACTGCTTTTATCTTTTCGATTTGCCCATCGGCACAAAGGCTGGTCAAAGCAGGCAGGAAAACATTCTGGGCCCCCACCAAAAAACCATGTATCATGCCCGGGAGTCGAAAAGCGATGTTATATACGGCGACGTCCGTGGCCGTACCCTTCCAGCCCACCAGCAACATCAGTGTGTTCTCCATAGCAATTTTGCTGCCCGACCGTGCAATCGAGTGAGACGTATATCGCCACAATTCCCGCATCGTATCCTTATCGATCAACCGCACGCTGACACTCAGCCCAGGAATTGATTTTCGTGCAACAAGAAACATCAGCACCGCCGAAATCATTCCTGTAATCACAAAGGCAAGCTGTACCGCAATGATACTCTTCCAGAAATAAAGCAAAGCCACGGTCAAAATCGCTCGAAGGATAGTAGTCCAAATCACAACACCATTACATCGCGTGTAGTACTGAAAGCCCTTTAGCGCTCCGCTGAACGTTGACTCCAGCATCTTCAACGCCAATGTAAGCCCGACGAGGATACAGGTGACTTGCGCCGGACCGGCCAGCTCATCGGGGATCGCCGCAAATATGTCTGCAACTACAAATGATACCAGTACCGCCGCCCCAGCAGTCAGGACCGCCAATCCCGTCAGGATTACAAATGACGCTGATACATATCGACTCAACTGCCCTTGATTGTTGGCGTAATAGGCCACAAAGCGGTTTATCGAAAGAGCGAACGCGCCCTCCAAAATCATCGGGTAGCTAAGACCATAAGCGAACAGTGCCCAGACGCCATAGCCGGACTCACCCAGCGCCCGCAGCGTAATAGGAATCAGCACGAGTTGAACTACGCCGGCTACGGCTGTGTTCGCCCAGTTCGACCCTGCATTCATTATTATACGTTTTCGTAGCGAATCTATGTTGGATACCTCAGAACGCAAAGGAATAAGCTATTCGCTTTAAGTGCATCGGCTCCCCGGCTTAGCAAACCGCCGCTTCATTTCTGTTCTCAGCCTATCTTCTAATCTCTGCTTTCCACGCAAATGCAGCGGTTTCTTCGCCCGGAGCATGATCAACTGTGATCCTGAACTGAGTTGCGCTGTAAGAGCCCACGTAAAACTTGGTTGAATTGCCCATAGAGTTTGTCGCAATTACAACGACATCCTCATCGCTCGGCGTTAAATCTAATCCGTGCTCGACCAGAACAAACGTGCTCTCCGCGTCAATTATTGCAGCACCCGAATTCTCTGTTGTCTAACCGACATTATCGGCAATCCGGCTGATTACCTGAGTGTAGCCGCCTACTCCTGCCCATATGCTCTTAATATTGTTGTTAGTAATAATAATGTCTTTTGGACTGTCCTGAGAATCACCCCGATATATGTATATCCCGTAACCGTTTGAATCAACCATGTTGCCGCTAATTTGTATGTTGTTGTTCGAATCCCCAAGAAATACGCCGTCATGCCGAGCAATTACCTGATTTCCCGAAACCAGCACGTCGTTCATTTCATTTATCACCAACCCTCTTACCGCATTATCAATCACGTTATCCGTAATAATCCACTTCTGCCCTTCCGTAATGTTAATCCCGTCGTAACCGCAGTTCTCAAATCTATTGCCCGCTATTATGTTGCATGTGCCCGGCAAGTCCGTCGTGGAAGATTTAATCCCATAATCGCAATCATTCACGTCGTTATTTATGAATTTGTTCCTTCGCGACGTACTGTGCAAGAAGACTACACCTCCGCCTCCTCTGGCGCCACGGAAGTTTCTCAGGACATTGCCATCAATCAGGTTTCCGGCACAATGGTATGAAACATACAGCCCTCGAGGGGAGCCGGGTGGATCCATTAACGGCCCGTCGCATCGGCAGTTTTTCACAACGTTCTCGTCGGACTGGTAGAAGATCAGTATGGAGGCCGTTGCAAAATAGTCATCGGGAATATGTCTTCCAATGTTCTCCACGAGACAGTTCTCCACGGTGTTTCGGCAGGAGCGCTCCCATATGTTTATCCCGTGCATGAGCGTGTCTTTGACATATACATTGCTGATAAGACAATCGTTGCTGTCCCTGAGATTTATGCCGTTAGTCCACGTGTCGGGGAAATTATTTCGCTTAGGGTCTGGAACGGGTGTTTGGTGGTACTTGTTCCCATCGATTGCCAGGTCACGGACAACTGCTTTTTCCACTTCATACCCACGCACAACAGTGGCGTCCGCATTGTCAACAAGATAAATAACAGTTCCCCACCCGAGCCCTTCCAAGGTTGTGCTGCTTCTTAAATCGATGCAATAATGCTCTGCCGTCTCGCTGACGTTATATCGACCCCCAAGCAACAGGACTTTCCCGCCGCCGTCCGCTAAGGCGGCAATGGCGCTCTGAATTTCTATCTGGTCGTCCGTTCCGTCGCACACATAATCCGCCATGGCCTTAACAGAGTCCGGCGTATCTGAGGCTGCAACCGTGTAAACAACTGAGTTACTCTCAACAGCGGATTCGCCGCTTAACCACTGGCGTGAAAATACTGCCAGATCAGGAAAATCAACAATTCCATCCTTGTTCAAATCCGCCGGAAGACGACCAAGGCAAATCGTTGACAAACTCATCACCGCCAAAATAACACTTACAATCTTCATAATTATCCTCGATGAAAAAGAGAAGGATGTCCCACTCTCAATTGAAGGTCCGATGGCTGCACATGGCAACAGGCCGTCTTAAGTCTTCGAAGCACGGACTCACTAAGGACTCCTCTCCAGCCAACGCAGGCCAATTATCGCTAAATCAACGAAGTTGACGACGCAATCGCTATTGATGTCGCCAGGTATCGGTTTGTCACAAACGGGAGCACCAAAATACGGGCTGCTCACCTCAAGAATTTGCCAGTTCTGGGGCGTCAAGTCGCTGTTGGCGGGGTAAGTCGTGTCAATGTTGACAAATCGCGGATCAACCTCAAGGCTATGAGCATCGTTGTACGGATGTAACGTGGACCACGTTGACCACTTTGTCACAAAATCCGCCAGAGAATACTGAATAGCTTCGCCCATGATGCCAAAACAGTATAATCCGGACCGGTAGCAATTGTAGTCGATTAGGTCTCCCTCTGGGATTGTAATCCTGAGTCATAGTGTACTGAGCTCTTGAACCATCAAAAATATTGTGAAGAACAGTATTATGCTCTCCAAATTCAACTATTTGAACCCTAACCCCATCCAAAGGAATTTCGGTAATAGGCGTTGGGGAAGCGGTTGTCCAGCTATTCACGGTCACCTCGTTGCCGTTTATGGACCGGACAACGCCCCAGTGTGTTGGATTGAGGCTCTGTCCGACAAGGGCCAATAACCCAGCGAGCACATTTGTTTGATTCCCATTCCAGGGATTTGTCCCGTTATCGGTGACGGTCGTGGCGGTAAATGCAGTGGCCGAAGTTGATTCAGCAAAAACGCTCCGACCGAACACAAGACAGCGACCGTGCGCATGCCCGTCAACAGCCACAAACAAGTTTCCTGCAATAACGTGGTCGCCTCCGCCCCACACAACCATACCATTACTGCCAACCACGGAATTGTTTTCGATAACACTATATCTGCTGTTGTTATATATTGAATGTTCAAAACCGGTAATCCTGTTTCCGGCAACGTAAGCACCTCTGACGTTTGTCCCTAAACGTATTCCTGACCCATAATAACCGGCTTTCCCGTGATGGATACTGTTGTTGATGATCACAGGTGTGCGAAGGATGTTTGTGTAAGACTGCGTTACGGCTCCCAGGTGAATAGCGGTAGGTATAGTATTGCCGTCGTAGAGAATAGTGTTATTCTGTATCAGAATCTGACCAATTTCGGCCCTGTCATTTATGCTGATAGCATGGACGCCGTTAGCAACCGGAGCTATCCAGAAAGCATTCCCCTTCACCCTGAAATATCCTATCTCGTCCGCACTATCCGGCCTCAGACAGTTCTTTCTACATGTAAACCTGCAATTGTCGATCTCGAGACGCTCCACAACCGCAGCGCCCCCTGAAAACATGTAGAACACCACCCCGTCAGTTGACAGCCCGCTGTCGAATGAACCACCCTCAATTTTGAAAAGTGCGGCATTCTTTATATAGAACGGGGTATTATGACCGGATGTCATTGCGCAGTCTCTAAAAGTAATCTGTCTTCTCGGCCCCGCCATATCATCACCGGCGAAAGCAAGCACGCCGTTGCCGGCATCCAAAACGCAATCTTCAAATACAATGTTGGCGGCACTGCCTGAATTACAGTTGACCAAATAGCCTGCCGCCACAATCGGCTGGATAACAACGGATCGAAAAACTATTGTTTTCGTCATGTCATTAAACGAGACAAATATGCCGCTATTGAACCCTGTGCTATCCGCAGGCTGGAGAACCACCATGTTATTAGGATCCTCCGGACGGAACGTCATCGACTTCGAGGAGTCCAAGCGAATGCTCCAATTCGGACCTTGAGAAGCAGTGTCGTAGGTTCCTCCTGCAAGAATAACATCCTGGCCATCGTCCACAGTTGCTATCGCTCTTGCAATAGTCTTATAGGGTCCTGCTCCACCCTCAATTATCATTTGAGAGCCGTCATAGTTCGTATCGTGCCCATTAATGGGATTTACGTACTTGTTGGCCATCGCGCCATCGGTTATGACTAACACCAGTATTGCACAAAAAGATAGAGATCTCATGCTTATCATAGTCATCCCAATACCCATGCGAGCATTTACCCCGCGCCTCGCATCAACAAGCGGCGCGATTACCGTAAGGAGAAACACCGGCGCCGTCTCACGTTCGGACTGCGAACCGCTCTTATGCCGTCGGGCGCGGTTTCCTGGCGTAAATCGTGTAGAATCGCGCAAGAAAGAGGCCTTTCTCTTTGAGAAGGGATATCAAATAGTTCAAGAGAACGGCTGCGAATTCTCTCGGTCGATTGTTTTGGCTTCCGTAATATCCGCTGAGAATGTCCACTTTCAACCCCTCCTTCAATAGAATCTCCTTCAGGTGATTGGCATCCATAAGACGCTCAGCCCAGTTTCCGTCGTAGGGGTTGCACGTGTTGGTGGGATGATCAGGCTCTCGGCTGATTTCACCGGTCCTGATATACTCATCAACAACTTGCTTGATGTCTGATTCAATCAGCCCTCTCGTGGCCCGCACTAACCGCTCCAATTCCGGATTTGACAGCTTTGGGGCGCGGCCCGATATGATTTCTTTCCTCACCTCAACGTATGGCCTTGTACAGTAGCTCTCCTTGTACCAGGACTTTCTCTCCCGGCCCTTATATTCCGCTGCCGTCTGGAATTTCATAAGACTCCTTCTTCTCTTCGGGTTGTGAGCATTTGCACTCGATGACATCACAACATTGAAGGGACCTTCCGACAAGTCGGAGAGTTTTACCAGAAACGATTCAATATCGTATATGTGCTCAATCACGTCATAGGAAGCTATCGCATCGCAAGCTATGGAATTCGCTCTCAAGAAGCCTTTTAATTCGTCTATATCCCCGTGAACGTAGTAATTTGCTTCATCTGCGAGTATTTGCCCCAACACCCTGGCATCTCTGCAAGAGGGCTCGTATATGTCACAATATATGACCGTCCCAAGGCCGAGCTCCTTAGCCAGCAGCGACAGAATACCGCAGCCGCCGCCGTAGTCTATGAAAACAAATTCGTCGTAGGAAACCCCGCTACGCGCCACCGACCAGGATAGAAGATATGAGTAGGTCTGCAGGGTAAACCGTATGTTTTCAAGATGATTGCGTAGATACCCTCTGTTCTGGTCGGATATGTCCAGCTCCTCGACATCCAGTACGCGTAATCTGTCGTGCAGCCTTCCTGCCGCCGTGTTGATATCGTTCACTACCTTATCATCAGGCAGCATCGCATGTTTGTAATGAAACTTCACGTACGAACCTCACCACATACCCATCCCAAATCACAAAACCACCCTTCTCACGCTACTCAGTCCACATCAGGCGTAATGCAAAATGTCTCAGACATCGATATTACCGGGTAGTAGCCTTCCGGCGTACAGACGCCTCTGCAATGACTTGCGCAATCCTCTGGGCCGCCTTGCCGTCCCAGAATTTCGGCACTCTGCCCTTGGTATCGAAACCGGAGGCCTTAAGCTCGTTATAGTTCGCCAGGATATCCGTCGTCGTAACGTGCACCAGCCGATTCGTACCTTCGGTAATCGTCACAGGTCTTTCAGTATTCTCCCGCAGGGTCAGACAGGCCACCCCTAATATCGTCGTCTCCTCCTGTATGCCGCCGGAATCCGTAACCACAATTGCCGCGTTACTCATCAGCTTGAGAAAATCAAGATAGCCCGTCGGCTCCAGAAGAATTAGCCGGCTCATATTCGCCAGCCGCTTTTCAAGCTCACTGCCTTGAATGTTGTTGCGGGTCCGCGGGTGAATCGGGAAGACCAGCTTCATATCCTTCTGCATCTCTTCAAAAGCCGAAACGATCTCGCCGAATTTCTCGAAATCATCAACGTTGCTCGGCCGATGAAGCGTGATTACCCCATATCCTTTAGCCTCGAGCCCGAGCCGCTCCAAAACATCCGACTCCTCGGCTTTTTCACGATTCATCATCAAAGTATCGATCATTACATTGCCGACAAAATGCACCTTGTCCGAATTGATCCCTTCCTTGAGAAGATTATCAACTCCGCTTTGCTCGGTGACAAAAAGCAAATCACTGATTCTATCGGTCAACATGCGGTTAGTCTCTTCCGGCATTGTGGGGTCAAAGCTCCGCAGCCCGGCCTCAACGTGTATCAGCTTAACACCCAATTTAACCGCAACCAATCCGCACGCTATCGTACTGTTCACATCTCCTACAACAAGCACATAGTCCGGCCCGAAATCCTCCACAACCGGCTCAAAACGCTTCATAATCTCCGCCGTCTGCACAGCATGACTGCCTGAACCAACCTCCAGGTTTACGTCCGGCTCAGGAATACCAAGCTCCTCAAAGAACAGCTTGCTCATATTCTCATCATAGTGCTGGCCTGTATGAACGAGCAGCGTTTCAAAACCGCCATGCTCTTCAAATGACCGCATAATCGGCGAGATCTTCATAAAATTCGGCCGCGCGCCGCATACACATATAATTCGTATCACTATTCTCACCTCTCCAAAAAAGACAGAATCGTCTCGACTACATAATCCTGCATCGCATCGGTCAGTTCAGGATAAACAGGCAGCGCCATCACTTCCTTCGCCGCCTTTTCAGATTCCGGGAAATCGCCTTCTTTGTAGCCAAGAAACTTGAAACATTCCTGTAAATGCATCGGCACGGGATAGTATATTTCACAGCCTATCTCTTTCTTCTGCAAATGAGCGACAACGCCGTCTCGATTCGGCACGCGAATCACGTACTGATTATAAATCATAACGCAATCCGCGCTGACATAAGGCGTTTGAACAACCGTATCGGCAAATTTCGCGTCGTAATAAGCCGCATTTGCCCGACGCGCCGCGGACCAGCTCTCCAAATGCGGAAGTTTTACCAGCAGAGCAGCCGCCTGTATCGGATCAAGGCGAAAATTGCCGCCGACAAACTTATGATAGTATTTTGGCTTGCTGCCATGATTGCGCATGACATACAGCCGTTCATAGAGCTGCTCGTCATTGGTGACAATCATGCCGCCGTCGCCGATGCCGCCTAAGTTCTTGCTCGGAAAGAAACTCAAGCACCCTGCCGTTCCTATACTGCCGGCTTTCCTGGCTTTGTATGTACTGCTAATCGACTGGGCTGCATCCTCAATTACCGCAAGATTGTGCTCATTCGCAACTTCCATAATCGGGTCCATATCAGCCATCTGGCCGAATAAATGGACCGGCATAATCGCCTTTGTCTTCTCTGTAACCGCCGGCTTGACAAGCTGTGGGTCGATATTGTACGTCTTGCGGTCAATATCCACAAGTACGGGCCTTGCACCGGCTCGGACGATACAACCAACCGTGGCAAAAAACGTAAAAGGCGTAGTGATAACTTCGTCTCCGCCGCCGATATCCAGACTCATCAAGCTGTTCAGAATCGCATCTGTGCCGCTCGAAGCGCCCACCGCGTACTTACAATCGCTCAAGGCGGCCACTTTTTCTTCCAGCTCAGCAACCATTGGTCCCCCTATGCACTGCTGCGATTCGAGCACCTCGGAAAGCGCAGCCAAAACATCATCCTTTATGGTCGCATATTGTGCTTTCAAGTCTAAGAGAGGTACTTGCATGTTTACTCCTAACTGCTATCAAGACTAAGATGGCTTGTTCATTTTTCTCTTGAGATCCTTGTAAGAGACTCTTCCTGCCGCTTTTTCCGGCGGCAGCGCTGCATCCTCATTCATATCGAGACATCTGACCACGCCACGCTCAACTTCCTTATAACGATAGCCGCTCTCCGGGCAAACCATAATGCCTTCCGCGTCCGGCTGTGGCAACGGAATGCCATGTCGGCTTATCCAGCCAATAAACTTTGCCGGGACACCCATCACTAAGCCATAGTCCGGAACATTTTTCGTCACTACTGCACCGGCTGAGACAAATGCATACCGTCCAAGCTCAATTCCGCATGCAATAGTCGCGTTCGCACCCACCGTTGCTCCACATCGAAGCACCGTCTTCTCGTAAAGACTATGACGTATAATCTGCGAGCGCGGATTTGTAACATTTGTCAAAACACAGGATGGCCCCAGAAAGACATCGTCCTCGATAATTAGACCCGTATAAATTGAAACATTATTTTGAATCTTGACATTGTTGCCGATCACAACATCCGGCCCGACAAAAGTATTCTGCCCGAAGATGCAGTTTCGGCCTATCCGCGCGTTTTTCGTAATATGTGAAAAATGCCATATCTTCGTCCCCTTGCCGATTTCGCACGGCTCGTCAACATACGCCGACTCGTGCACAAAATACTCTTTTTCCATGCTCATCAGAAATCCTGCGAATCAATAGTCTCGCCATTAATCTTCAACGATTTCTGCCCAGCCTTTACAATTCCAAGTTCCGCCTTTTCACAGACTCCGTCCCCTTCGGGCGAAATGCAGAAATTTTCTGCGCCTCTTGTAACGATTAGAATGATTATGCCGAGAAAAGTGCCTTGCCGGTTATCAATCACAGGCCGAAATCTCGGTTTTATTTACGCTAATATCGGCTGATTGTTTGGCGGGATTCATGTTTGGGGCATATACTCGCACAGTTTCTTGCCCCCTGTTATCTCAGCTTACAGCTTGTCAATCGCGCATCATTGCCGATTCTTTCAACTTTCTTCCCGAAGCCATCTGACAAATCCCGCCAGACCGGCTGAAACTTCTGTTTTCGGACTGTAGCCAAGCTCTTTTTGAGCTTTTCTCACATCTGCGTACGTCTGCTTCACATCCCCGGGCTGCTCCGGCAATCGATTAATTATTGCTTTCTTGCCCAGCGCCTTCTCAATCGCCACAATCAGCTCATCAAGCCGCACCGGACGCGATTCACCAAGATTGTAGATTTCATAGCCGCTGCGCCTCTCCATCGCCGCAACGACGCCATCGACAATGTCATCGACATACGTGAAATCGCGACTCATTGATCCGTCGCCGAAAACAGGTATTGCCTCCCCGGCCTCAATAAGTCTTGCGAATTTGTGAATCGCCAGGTCAGGCCGTTGACGCGGTCCATAAACCGTAAAAAACCGCAGGCAAGTCATATCAATGCCATAAAGATGACTGTACGTGTGGCACAGAAGCTCCCCCGCCTTCTTCGTCGCCGCATAAGGGGATATCGGAAAATCAACATTATCCGTCTCGCTGAACGGAACCTTCTCATTATTCCCGTAAACGCTCGAACTCGAAGCAAAGACAAATTTCTTGATCCCATTCTTGGCCGCCGACTCAAGCATGACCATCGTCCCGTTTATGTTCACATCCTGATACCCAAGAGGATCCACAATCGAAGGCCTCACCCCCGCCTTGGCCGCAAGATGCACTATCACGTCGATATCGCCGACGCCCAAAATGCTTCTTACGCACTCGGCGTCGCGAATATCGCCCTCTACAAGCTCGAACTTGCCCGAAGAAACAAGCCCCGCAATATTCCTCCTCTTGACCTCCTCACTGTAGAACGGGTCGAAATTGTCAAGACCAACCACATCCCAGTCCTGGCTCGTAAGACGTTCACACAAATGAGAGCCTATAAAACCTGCCGCCCCGGTCACCAATGACTTCATGCTTTGCCCCTGTACCGACTTTGCTGAAATTCAAATACGAGCATCACACGTATTTGCCCCTGGACAGCAGAGGGTGGCAATCGCCTTTAACGCCGATAGGCTCGACATTGCGAATGTGGTGAGCAATCTCAATAGAGCTAACAATCTCCTTCACGCCGAAACCTTCCCCCGCCAGAATCTTCCTGTAGCTTTCAGTGTGAAGGTCGGTGAAGCCCTCCGAAAACTCTATTTCCTCGCCGTCGATAGTGATCGAGCGATACGTCATCGCCTTGCCCGGCTCGTATGCGAACGGCAAATCATTTCCGTCAAGAGATAGAAACCACCTCACTCTTGCCCTGTCCAGCTCAAGCAGCCCCGCCGTTTTTTGATGCCCGCGAATATGCACAATGTTCTGTTTCACCCCCCCGAAAATCCACGACAACATATCAAAAAAATGCACCCCGATATTCGTCGCCACCCCGCCCGATTTGCTGACGTCGCCCTTCCACGAAGTCATATACCAATGACCCCGCGCCGTGATATACGTCAAGTCAACTTCATAAATCTTACCCGGCGCCGAACGCTCTATCCTCTTTTTCAACGCCGCTATTGCAGGGTGAAGTCGCAGCTGCAAAATGGTATGAATCTTCCTGCCGCTTTCCGCCTCAATTGCCTGCAGGGCCGCGATATTCCAGGGATTCAAAACGAGAGGTTTTTCACAAATCGCATCGGCCTTAATCCGCAACGCAAATCTCACATGGGCATCGTGAAGATAGTTGGGAGAGCATATCGTAACATAGTCGATCGCAAGGGCCTTCTCTCTTCTGAGCTTTTCAAGATGCCTGTCAAATCGCTCGAACTCGGTAAAAAAATCCGCCTCGGAAAAATAGGAATCG
>DATEBC010000061.1:0-4440 GCA_035288065.1 Sedimentisphaerales bacterium
GTGGTGCACGAGCGTAGGCCCGGCTGAGTTGCTGCGGGCGCTGGGATTCTTGGTTTACTTCCCCGAAAACCACGGGGCGATGCTCGGCGCCACGCGGATGGCGACCGACCTTATTCCGGAGGCCAACGCCCGTGGTTTCTCGCCGGATATATGCTCGTATCTGACCAGCGACATAGGGTCGTATCTGAAGGGCCAGAGTCCTTTGCACAAGATGAATCTGCCCGGTCCGCCCAAGGCCGACGTGCTGGTGTTCAACACGAATCAGTGCCGCGACGTCAAGGATTGGTTCAGCTTTTACGCTCGTGAATGGGATGTGCCGTGCATCGGGGTTCATACGCCCCGGGCCATCGGCGAAGTGGACAAGGTCATCGTGACCTCCGTCGCTAAGCAGATCGAGGCACTGGTGGAACCGCTCGAAGAAATCGCCGGGGCCAAGCTCGATTACGACAGGCTCAAAGAGGTCATTAGGCTATCGAGGCGGTGCACGGAATCGTGGAAGGCTGTGCTGGAGACGGCGGCGAACGCGCCTTCGCCGATCACTTTCTTCGACGGGACGATCCAGATGGGCCCGGCTGTTGTCCTTCGCGGGACGCAGGAGGCTGTCGATTATTACGAAGTGTTGCTCGCCGAGCTGAGGCAGCGAGTCGCCGACGGCGTCGGCGCCGTCGAGGGCGAAAAGCATCGAATCTATTGGGAGGGGATGCCGATTTGGGGCAAGCTCAAGAATCTTGCGTTGCAGTTTATGGAGCTTCGGACGGCGGTCGTCGCATCGACATACTGCAATAGCTGGGTATTCGAGGCGCTGGATCCGGATAAGCCTTTCGAGGGGATGGCGCGGGCTTACAGCGAGCTGTTTATCTGCCGCAGCGATGAGCCAAAAGAGGCATATATGGAGCGGATGATCGAGAATTTCAAGATTGACGGCGTGCTCTACCACAACGCCAAGACGTGCCCGAACAACTCGAACAGCCGATATGATATGCCCCAGCGACTGCAGGCCAAGACGGGCAAGCCTTTCGTGATCATCGACGGCGACCTGAACGACCTTAGGCTCTATTCCGAAGAGCAGACACGAACCAATATCGAGGCCTTCATAGAGCAACTCTCGCAGGGCTAAGCACAATACGCGAACGAACCGAGATATGGAATATTACTGCGGCATTGACATAGGGGCCTCGGCGGCGAAGGTCGTCATAATCGATCGTGCGGGGCGAATCATCGCAAAGGCGCTTGGACGGTCCGGCATCGATTACGCCAAAACGTCTGAGCAACTCCTGGCCGATGCCTGCGCAAGCGAGTCTATAGATGGCCGGCAAATCGCCAGATCGCTATCGACCGGGTACGGCCGAGACAATGTCCCCTGGGCGGATGCGAAGATGACGGAAATCGCATGTCACGGCAAAGGGGCGTACTTTCATTTCAAACAGTGCATCACCGTAATCGACATCGGGGCCCAGGACAGCAAGATCATACACCTCGACGACGCCGGAAAAAGGAAAAGCTTCAAGATGAATCGCAAGTGCGCCGCCGGGACGGGCGCATTTATCGAAGAGATCGCTCATCGACTCTCGCTGGATATCTCGCAGTTGAATGCGCTGGCCGAGAGCTCCACGAAAGACATATCGCTGGGCAGTTTCTGCACGGTCTTCGCGGCGACGGAGGTGCTCGAGAAAATACGCGCGGGCGTAAACGTTGCCGATATTGTTCGCGGCGCATTCAATTCGGTGGTCAAGCGGATTATGGAAATGGACCGCGTCGAGGGGCTGCTGGCCGCCACCGGCGGCGTTGTTGCGCACAACCCTTTCTTGGCCAAGCTGCTGGGTGAATCATTCGGCCTCGAAGCTCATATCGCACCGGATGCGCAGTACGCCGGGGCATTCGGTGCGGCGCTGTTTGCAGCAGAACAAGAGTGGAACCGGTGATTATCAGACAGATTTGTAGTGGTCAGTATCAGGTGAAATGCAGGGTGTCATTGCGAGGAGTCCCCTGGGGACGACGAAGCAATCTCAATTTCGCGAGAGCATGAGATTGCCACGAGCCGCCAAAGGCGGCTCTCGCAATGACAACGCGGCAAATGAAGTGCAACAGAGTAATATGGAGGCAATTGAAATGCTGATAAGGAACCCCCCTGTCGAGCTTGCCGACGGCGTTTGGATGCTCGGCACAAATGAATATCCCGTATTTCTCGTAATCAGCCGAAATGAAGGCGCGATTTTCGAAGGCGGCGTCGGCGCCGTTGGACCGGTGGTGGCCGAGCAGCTTGCTGGACTCGGCATCGCCGGCGATTGCGTCAAGCAGATTGTCATCACTCACGCGCATCCGGACCACGTTATGGCGGTGCCGGCGTTTCGGGCTATGTTCGCCGACGTTAAAGTCTGCGCCTCGAAAGTAGCTGCCGAAACTCTCTCTATGGATAAAGCCGTTGCGTATTTCGTCAAAATCGACGCTGTCCTGACCGAGGCGCTTATCAAAGCCGGCTCAATTACCGACAAGCACCGCCCCGAACCTCTCAAAGACAAGCGAATTGCGGTTGACCGCATACTATCAGACGGCGACACGGTGACCGTGGGAGATATGGAATTCGATTGTCTCGCAACGCCGGGCCACAGCGATTGCAGCCTGAGCTTCCACGAGCCAGCAAGGGGCATCCTGATCGTTTCCGATGCGACGGGCTACTACCTGCCGGATTCGGAGTACTTCTGGCCCTGCTATTTTGGCGACTACGGGGCCTACATTGAATCGATAAGACGACTTGCCGGCCTTGACGCCGAAATCTTATGTCTGAGCCACAATGCGGCAATCAAGGGTCGTGACGCAGTTAGGACTTATTTCGACGGCGCAATCGCCGCCACCGAAAACTGGCACAGACGAATACTTGCCGAGACCAAGCAGGGCAAATGCAGCGAGATGATAGGTGACGAACTCGGTGCCGAGGTGTATCAAAAGAATCAGTTGATGAGCGAAAATTTCTTCCAAAAGAACTGTGCGCTGCTGGTAAAACAGTCGATTAAATATGCTGGAAATGACTGAGTGAAAACTAATCCGAAATCCGGGGACCAGGGTTATGCCGACTGCTTCGCGAATAATGGGAACGGGCCACTATCTGCCGGAGAAGGTCGTGACCAACTTCGATATAATGAAGATGATGGAGACGACGGATGAATTCATCGTCACCCGGACCGGCGTTCACCGAAGGCGTCACGCCGAGGCCGATGTAAGCGCTTCTGACCTGGCGGTTCCTGCCTGCCGCGCGGCCGTCGCCGATGCGGGGCTTGAGATGAGCGATATCGACCTTCTGATAATGAACACCATCACGCCGGACCATGCGGATCCGGGCTGCGCATTCTTCCTGCAGGCCAAGCTCGATCTGATGCCCAAGCCTGTGCTCGATATCAAGCAGCAGTGCGCCGGGTTAATATACGGTATGTCCATCGCCGACCATTTCATCCGGGCAGGCACTTATAGACACGTCCTGATAGCATGTTCGGAGACACTCTCCAAGCGGATCGACGGCTCTTACGAGGGGCGGAACATCGCGATACTGCTTGGGGATGGGGCCGGCGCCGCTGTTGTCGGCCCCGCCGAGAGCGCCGAGACCGGGATAATATCTACGCATCTCCACGCCGACGGCTCGGGGGCAAAAGCGCTATATACCGCAGCGCCCGGCAGCGCGTTGGGAAAGATGTCCATGTTGGATAAGGGCGACATCGACGCAGGGCGAATCCACTTCCGGATGGACGGCAAGGCTGTCTTCGAGAACGGCGTTGCAGGGATGTCCGGCGGCATCTGCGAATGTCTCGAAGCGAACGGCTTGGCCTTAGAGGATGTCGATGTCTTCATCCCGCATCAGGCCAATCTGCGAATGCTCGAGGCCATCGTCGAGCGGGTCGGCCTGCCGACGGATAAGGTATTCGTCAACGTCGAGGAGTACGGCAACATGGCCTCGGCCTGTCTGCCGATCGCGCTGGACCAGGCCCGCAAAAAGGGGATGGTCAAGCCCGGCAGCCTGGTGCTCCTGGTGGGCTTCGGGTCGGGCTTTGTCTGGGCATCGAGCCTTATGCGGATGTAGCGCCTTGATCCAGACTTTGACGATAGAGACTACTACTTCGTCAAGATCGAAGCTGTGGGCGTCATCGTAAGGCTCTGTGGGGCTGGAGCAACCTCGATCCTTCGAGAGTTATGAGATTGCCGCGTCGGCCTTCGGCCTCCTCTCAATGACGATTGCTAAAATCAACCCTGAAAGAATACTAACTCAAGGTTCAATATTCGATGTTCGGTGTTCGATATTCTCGAAGGTTTATCCTTCGGCCTGTGCCATTTGGCGGAGCTTGTATCGCTGAATCTTGCCCGTTGCGGTCTTGGGCAGCTCATCGACGAAGATAATGGTTCGGGGGTACTTGTGCGGCTGGGTGTTCGCCTTGACGAAGGTCTGCAGCTCCT
>DATEBC010000062.1:0-5228 GCA_035288065.1 Sedimentisphaerales bacterium
CAGCGCAAATTCACGGCGCGGAGCCCGGCAGATTTCGTGGAGGAGCTGGGTTCATTTCAGAAGGATGGGGCCAGGCTCAGCAACCGCTTCTTCCTGTTTTTGCCGGAGAACTTGATACTGGGCGGCAAGCATCTGGAGGAAACGCTCGATTTGATTATACAGCGCGATTTGAAGGTCAGCTATGCCACGCAGATATCGATTGAAGTGGCGCAGAAGGATCGGCTGCTGGAGAAGCTGCGAGCCTCGGGAGCGACACATTTTTTCATAGGCCTGGAATCGCTCGATATCAGGAATCTGGAGTGGATAGGCAAGCACGCAGTGGGCGATATCAAGAAGAGCGGGCTTGGCGTCGCAGAATACTATTCGCGGCAGATAAGAAAGATTGCGAGTTACGGGATATCAGTGAACGGGGCGTTTATCTTCGGGCTGCCTTACGATTACTTCAACTCGCCTCAGGACCATTCGGGCAGGGATGTGGCGGAATTTTGCGTGCGGGAGCGAATCGGAATTCAGGCGACGAGCCTGAACGACTTGCCCGGCTCGGAGAATTTCACCGAGAGCCAGACGAACGGCCGATGTCTCTACGGGCGGCAGGGGAGTATGGATTATCTTCTGGCGTTGTGCACGGGCGACTTGGCCGAGACGAACCGCCTTCCGCCCGGCTCGCTCAAAAACAGCCCGTTGGTGGTGGCGTACCTGGTCTGGGATGCGATCCACAGGGTCTGTTCGAGATTAGGGCGGATTTCGCTGGCCTCGGCGTGGAACGGCTGGAGGGCGCCTACGAAGAATGGTCGGCTGGGCACTGCAGAGAGGATTCGAGATTCATTGGGTGCGGTTGGGTTTCAGATGGCGATTGCGACTTTTCGCGACATTGCCAGGTCGCTGGCTCAGTCGCGGAACGGCTCTCGCGGCACCTTCCGCAGACTCTACGAGCGAGAGAAAAGCCAAGAGGTGCTGGCGATGTTGGGAGATTGGGTGGCGAGGTTTGACGATTGATTATTTGCTATTGACTATTGATTATTCTGCCGATGCGGATACTATTTCCGTATTATGAAGAATCTACTTTCAGAACGAGTCGGCAAGATTGACGCGAGCGGGATTCGGAAGGTTTTTGCGCTGGGGGCGGAGCTGGATGATCCGGTTAATTTTTCTATTGGCCAGCCTGAGTTTGATGTACCGGAAATTATTAAAGAGGCGGCAATCAAGGCCATTCGAAACGGAGAGAATAAGTACTCTCAGACTGCGGGGGATGAGGAGCTCAAGACTAAGATTGCTGCGCAGGTATCGGCTGAGTTTGGGTGGGAGAAGCCCTCGGTATTGGTCAGCAGTGGGGTGAGCGGGGGGCTGCTGTTGGCGTTTATGGCGCTGATCGATCCGGGCGACGAGGTGATAATTCCTGATCCTTACTTCGTGATTTACAAACACGTCGTGAATATGCTGGGCGGACGATGCGTCTTTGTTGACAGCTATCCGGATTTTCGGCTGCCGGTCGAGAAGATTGCGGCGGCGATTACCGAAAAGACGAAGATCATCATCGTCAATTCGCCGGCGAATCCGACGGGTGCGGTTTATACGGCTAATGAGCTTGAGGCGCTGGCGAAGGCAGCGGCGGAAAAAGACATTCTCGTGCTGAGCGACCAGATATACGAGAAGTTCTGCTATGACGGGCCGTGCGCCAGTATAGCGGCATACTACGATAAGACGCTTCTGATGCGGGGGTTCGGCAAGTCTTACGGGATGCCCGGCTGGCGGCTGGGGTATGTTGCCGTCAGTGAGGCGCTGCGGGCCGTCGTCGAGGAGATGACGAAGGTTCAGCAATATACGTTTGTCTGCGCGCCGACGCCTTTCCAGAAGGCGGCGATTGCGGCGATGGATTGCGATGTCAGTGAATTGGTGGGCGCGTACGGGAAGAAACGGGACCTTGTTTATGAGGGGCTAAAGGATAAATTCGACCTCATTCGGCCAGAGGGGGCGTTTTATGCGTTTATTCGGGCGCCCGGCGGCAGGGCTACTGAGTTTGTGGAAAAGGCGATTAAAAACAACGTTCTGATAATTCCGGGGAATGTCTTCAGCGAGAGGAATACGCATTTTCGGATTAGCTACGCGACCAGCGATGAGAAGATTCGGCAGGGGATGGAAATATTGAACGGCCTGACCTGATATCGTATTCCCTGTTTCCTATCTGGAGTTTACTCAAACTGACCCGTCCCCTGGGCACGAGACGATAAGTCTTCATGCAACAGCAAGATAACACAGTATGTCATTCCCGCGAAAGCGGGAATCCACTCACCCGCCACACTACTGGATACCTGCTTTCGCAGGTATGACAAAGCGAATCGGTCAGTTTGAGTTATTTACCATTTGCGATTTACTATTTGTTTTGGCGGCGTTGGGGGGGACCAAGTTTGGGGCGGGATTCCTTGCCTTCGACCTTTTGAGTATCCTCGGGGCTGAAGACTATTGGCGCTCAGGATGGCTGGGAGTAGCAGGGGGATGTCTCTACATTTGTGCGCGTGAGAATTTTTCACTTTGTTGCTGAGTTCAGGGTTGACCGATTAGATGAAATCGGATAAAAGCGCCTCAAAACCAGGCAGTCTGTGAGCGCTATGGGGTGGTGGGGCAGTGTTTGGCGGCTTGCCGGCCATGCTACTATTTGTTCCTAATAGGGGAAGAAATATGGTCAGAGAAATGATATTCGGGACGGTAGGGGGGCTGGGGCTGTTTCTGTTTGGGATGCTGTTGATGTCGGAGGGGCTCAGAAAAGGGGCGGGGCCGAAACTCAAAAGCATCCTCGAATCAATGACGAAGAAGTCTCTGAGAAGCTTTTTCGTTGGGGCGGGTATTACCGCACTAATACAATCGAGTTCCGCCACGACCGTGATAATTGTCGGGCTTGTCAATGCGGGACTGCTTACGCTCAAACAGGCGATAGGCGTGATTATCGGCTCGAACGTGGGGACAACGGCGACGGCGTGGCTAGTGTCTGCTTCAGGACTGGAGTTTCTCGATATTTCGATGTACTCGATGCCGGCGGTGGGCCTGGGATTCCTGCTCTACATAGGGGGCAGGACGCGAAAATGGAAGAGCGTGGGGGAGATAATGCTCGGATTCGGGATACTGTTCTTGGGCATCGATTTTATGAAGGGGGGGTTTGCCTCGCTCGAAGACAGCCCGCGAGTGCAGGAACTATTCATATCGTTGGGCAGTAAGCCGGTTTGGGCCCTTCTGGCCGGGGTTGGACTTACGCTGCTTGTCCAGAGCAGCTCGGCCTCGATTGCCATTGTGCAGTTGTTGGCGATGGGCGGGGCCTTCAGCACCAACTGGATGGCGGCGCTTAACACAGCGATACCGTTTGTATTAGGGGCCAACATAGGCACGACAATCACCGCGCAGCTCGCAGCGCTGCAGGCGAATCGCAACGGCAAGCGAGCCGCCTGGGCGCACACAATGTTTAATGTCTTGGGCTCTCTTATTGCCTTTCCATTTGTTTACCTCGGCTGGTACAGCAAGATGGTGCTTGCGATTTGTCCCTGGGGGCTCAGCGGCGAATCGGTAGGGGCAACCATTGCGGTGGCTCACAGCTTCTTCAACATCGTCAACTCCTGCATATTCCTGCCGTTATCGCCGGTGCTGGGCAAGGCGGCGGTCTGGCTGGTGCCGGTAAGGCCCACCGAGGCGGCGATGCCGCCCGTGGTCCTTGAGAAACATCTGCTGGATGCGCCGGAAATAGCAATCGAGCAAACCAAGCGCCAGATCGTGCACATGGCAAAGACGGCAAAGAGGGCCTTCACCCACGCCATCGAGGGGATTATGGAGGATAACAGAAAGAAGCTCGGCGCCGTTAAGGACATAGAAGATATTATAGATTCCCTTCAGTTTGAAATCACTTCGTATCTATCGGCTCTTGCGGGCAGGCCCATGGCGGATGGAATATCGGTCCGGCTGCCGGTGTTTTTGCACGCCGTCAACGACCTTGAGCGCGTGGGCGACCACGCCATGAACATAATGGAGATCGCCCAGCGAAAGATCGAGCAGAAGCTTGCCTTCAGCGCCTCAGCAGCCGTTGAGGCTGAGATGCTAAGAACGAATGCCGAACAGATGTTTGATGATGTAATAACCGCGCTCGATACCGGCGATATCCAGGCAGCGAGGGCGGCCCTGACCATCGAAAAGAGGCTCAATGAGGCACAGGTGGACTTGCGCCGGACTCACGTTGGCCGTATGAGCGAGGGCGCCTGCTCGCCGCAGGCCGGGCTGATATTCATCGACCTGGTTGACAACGTGGAAAAGATCGGCGACCACCTGACGAATATCGCGCAGGCTATAATAGGGGGGCTGCAATGGGAGGGGATAAAGCCGAAAATCGTTCATGGTTTGTGATGGGGTGTGACCAAGTCTTCTGGCGAAGTATAAGCTCTTTCCTGACAAAGGACTACGTGTTCAGTCATTGCGAGCGCAGCGAAGCAATCTCATTCGTTCGAAAACGGGAGATTGCCATCCGCCGCTGGCGGACCTTCGGCGGGCCTCGCAATGACCGGAGTGGCTTTATTGTGCCGCCGAACCACCATTGACAAGCCGGGAATCGCCTGCCAGAAAATGATTTCACACCCATTGTGAGGCGGTTTTGCGTATTAGGCAGTATTGCGGCAGAATCGGCGGCGATGCTCAAGGCAATGCTGACCCGGCAGATTGGAGGATATTAGTGTTGCGGGGGTAGTGATATTGCGGTAGAATTCGCGCTATTATGAAGGATCGACTGCGGTTAGTTGGTTTTTTGGCCGCCGCTGCGCTGCTGTTTTTGAGCGTTTGCGGCGGCGATGATCTGAACGAGCCTAATGAGGCGGCGGGGCGGACAGCCAAGGCGGCGGTTATTACCTGCCACGACATGGTCGATGAGGGGCTGCTCGAGTCTATCAAGCGCAGAACAGAAACCGCCTTGGAGCAGGGCGCCGACTATCTGATTTACGATATCGATACTTTCGGCGGTGGGCTATTCGCAGCTTATGAAATATCGGATTACTTTCTCCACGAGATAAATGCCAAAGCTAACACGGTCGCCTACGTCTCGAAGAAGGCAATATCGGCAGGGGCGCTGATAAGCGTTGCGTGCGAAGATATAATAATGAAGGAGAAGACGCGGATCGGGGATTGCGCCCCGATGACGATTGGGGGCAAGCTGGAGGGGGTTGAACGAGAGAAGATCGAAACGGATACGCGAACCGCGTTCG
>DATEBC010000063.1:0-3024 GCA_035288065.1 Sedimentisphaerales bacterium
GCGCCAAGTTAATCCGTGTCGAATACTCTGAATCGTTCGGTCTGGTGCGTTTAGTTGTGCCCTGTGGGATTGTCCGGCAGAGGGAATGGCAAGTGCAGCAGTTCGCAATCGGTTTTGTTGTTGCTTTGCTGACCGTAGTGCCGGTCCTTGCCTACTTTCTACACAGACGAGTATGTAGGCTGCAAAGAAGCCGCAACGACAATCTCGAACAGCTCGAGGAATTGAGCAAGCTCACCGGCGGCCTCGCACACGAGATCAAAAATCCGCTCTCGACAATCAAGGTCAACCTCAAGCTAATCGCTGAGGACCTCGCTCGCCCGGACTACGCCAAGTCGGCTGCCGCGCCCTCGGAAAATGCCGACAAGGGCCATGCAAGGGCGATTCGCAAGATTGCAGTGGTTCAGAAGGAAACCGACAGGCTCGAACAGATACTCGACGGATTCCTGCGATATATCGACCGCGCCGAGGTGCATCCGGCCCCGGCAGACGTCAACGAGATCGTCGGCGACATGATCGACTTTTTTTCTCCCCAGGCTCACTCCCACTCGATAACGGTCCGCCAGACTCTCAATAAGGCGCCTCTGATTTGCAGAATCGACGGCGATATGTTAAAACAGGCCATATTGAATCTGTTCATTAACGCCCAGCAGGCTATGGATAAGGGCGGGGAACTAATGATACGAACCGAGCAACAGAAGACCCAGGCCGTTATCAACATTAGCGATACCGGATGCGGCATTGCCCCCGACAAGCTGCCGCGCATCTTCGACGCATACTACTCATCGCGCCAGCGGGGCAGCGGACTGGGGCTGCCGACCGCAAAGAAGATTATCACGGCCCATAATGGTTCGATAGCCGTCCAGAGCGAGCCGGGAAAAGGAACGTCCTTTACTATAACACTGCCCCTTTCTTCCGCATGAGGTGTAATTCTGGGCCAAAAAGCAGGAATAATTTTGGTTGTTGACGACGAGCGGGACCATGCAGACGGGATCCTCGAGGCGCTCGAAAACTCGTGCGACAAGGCGATTGCAGTCTATTCCGGCGCCGATGCGGTCGAGATTATTGCCGGCAGAGACCTTGATATCGTAATCACGGACCTCAAGCTCGGCGGCGATATAGACGGCCTGGCCGTGCTCCAACAGGCCAAATCCCATAGCAACATCACCGAGGTCATCCTCATTACAGCTTATGCCTCCATCGAGACGTGCAAAGAGGCCATCAAACGCGGCGCTTACGATTATCTTGTCAAGCCTATCGATATAGACCAGCTTCGTACCCTCGTCGCCGAGGCCGCGAGAAAGGTCTCCGTCGCACGGTCGCGAGCCGCCGGATCCGACCACGGCGATTTCCAATTTGACGGCGTCCTCGGCGCCGACCCGGCAATAGCCGGCATCTTCCAAGTCCTTCGCCGAGTCGCCCCGACCAATATATCGGTCCTCATTGAAGGCCGCTCCGGAACGGGTAAAGAGCTGCTTGCAAGGGCGATTCACAACAACTCGCTCCGCCGAAACAAGCTCTTCAGGCCCATAAACTGCGCCGGGCTAACCGAGACCCTGCTCGAAAGCGAGCTCTTCGGCCACGTCAAGGGCGCCTTCACCGGCGCCGCAACGGACAGGAAGGGCCTCTTCGAGATAGCCGACAAGGGAACCCTCTTCCTCGATGAAATCGGCGATATGCCCCTGAACATGCAGGCCAAGCTCCTCCGCGTCGTTGAGGATGGAATTGTAATGCCGGTGGGCTCCAGCAAACCCATCGCCGTTGACGTCCGGATTATCAGCGCCACAAACCAGTCCCTGACGCAGCTTATCGACGAAAAGAAATTCAGGCAGGACCTCTACTTCAGAATCAAGGGGGTGAATATTTCCCTGCCCGCATTGCGAGATAGGGCCAGGGATATACCGGAGCTCGCGTTGCACTTCCTGGAAGAGGCCGTCCAGGAAACCGGCTTGAAAGTCACCGGCATAACCGACGCCGCTATGACGGCCCTTACCAATTACGATTGGCCCGGCAACATCCGCCAGCTCCGCAACAGTATCAGGACTATGGTGGTAATGTGCGACCGCGACCGAATTGACGTTCAGGACATCCCTCCCGATATATACAAGGTCCGCCGACTCGGCGCAGGCGGCGCCGCAGGACTGGCGGGAGTCTCGCTCAACGAGCTCGAAAAGCAGGCCATCGCCCAGACCCTCGCAAAGACGGCAGGCAACAGAGAAGAGGCCGCAAAAATCCTCGGCATCGGAGAGAGAACGCTTTACAGGAAGATCAAAGAATATAATTTGTAACGTAAAGCGTTTGCTTTTGTTGCTTTTCTATTGACCCGGCATCTCCTATATGCTATCATAATACAGAATGTGAAATCCAGGTACTGTGGTAGGAGATAGAAGTTATGAGCGTTGCCAAAGAGCAAGCAAAGAAGCTTATTGACAAGCTGCCGGAGAAGGCAACTTGGGATGACATTATGTACCAGCTCTACGTCAAAAAGAAGCTGGCGGTTGCTACAAAGGCCGCGGAAGAAGGACGCGTTATCCGGCACAAGGAAGTTAAGAAGAGACTGCTTTCGAAATGACCGTCGAATGGACTGAGCCGGCTGTATCAGACCTGGAAGGTATTCGGGATTTCATCGGGAGAGACTCAAAGCACTACGCAACTCGATTCGTCGAAAAAGCTCTTGAAGCGGTGGAGAACCTCGGCAAGTTTCCCAAGATGGGCCGTAGTGTCCCGGAAGTTGAAGAGGAGAATATTCGGGAGCTTTTATTGCATAGCTATCGAATTATCTATCGTGTGGAAACGCACCGCATTTTGATTCTTACCGTCATACACGGCGCTCGTGACATAAGCCGGAGGGAGCCCAAACCATGGGATATCGTATGACCTTGGTTCGATGCCAAAGCCTTAGCGGGAGCAGTAAGAAATCAGACACGGATTCACACTGTGATTAATTCTCATTCTTGCCATAGAGGACACAGAAGACAGAACACAGAAGACAGGAGATAGGAGATAGGAGATAGGAGATAGGAGATA
>DATEBC010000064.1:0-21206 GCA_035288065.1 Sedimentisphaerales bacterium
GAACACGTTGCGGGCCATCACATAATGCCTGCCCGCTCCGGCGGAGATTACGTTTGCCTCGCCGGAAGCGGTGTTCCACTCGTCTTTGATGAAGTTGAAGAATGTGTTGCCCTCGATGTGCGCATCGCTCTCAAGGTCAAGGGCATCGTCCCCGCCGCCGAGGAACGTATTGTTGAGGATTTGCGGGATTGGGTTTGGCCGCGAAGACCCATCGATATCGACAGCGTCGTTGTGGCCTTTATCCAGCCCGAAGACGTTGTTCTCAATGATGAACCAGCCTGTATCGCCGGCCCGGCCCCAGATGTGCTCGCTCATATTGTCCGTGCTCGGCGGCTGCCCAGGGTCGAAGATGTCGGTAAACCAGCAGTAGCGCACGATCAAAGAAGAATCGAGCGTGCGGATGCGTCGTCGCTCGGTATGGTCGAGCGTCGAATGCTCCACAAGCAGATTCGATCTCACTGCGCCGATCATGCCGTCGTCGGTTTGTCCGTATTCAAGGACGGCGCGTGAGATGCGATTGTCCGTTGCGGTATCAACAAACTGCAGACCATTCCACGGCCCGGACGCGCCCGGCATACTCGTAAAGCGTATGGACTCATACTCCAAACCGTCGGTTGCCAGTGTGCCGTTGACGATGATCTTGGTGTCAGGCTCGAAGAACACGGTAACGCCGGGTTCTATCGTCAGCGTCACGCCGAGAGGCACGGTCAGGTCGGCGGTTATGCGGTAAGGCCCCTCCTCTGCCGTCCAGACAGTATCCGCCGCCAACTGGCCGGGTTGTTTCACCACCTTTGCCGCGGTGAACGGCAAGGCGCCCATATCGGCCCGCGTCGAATCCGGGTCCAGAGGCGACGAGGGATCTGCGGCGTCAATGCACGGCGACTCCGCCTGGAGGTTGTAATTATGGCCCGACCGACTCACAAACAATGGCTCGGAGCGGATGTTGCCTGTGCCCGGCCAGGTCTCATCGAATACGTCGGAATAATCTATGTGAATATCCGACGCGAGATACGGCGATTGACAATCGACCGGATTGGTCGCGTCGATTATGGAGTTGGTGACATTCCAGATGATGCTGCCGGTGGTCTCGCCGTACTTATTATCCGACTGGATGCCCGCATCCACAGTAGGAAGTGTTATTTCCGACGCGACTATCGTGGTGTGGTCGATGTTGACAATCGTCGTTCCGCCGGCATGGGCCTTGGCGCCGACACTGACGACAGTGGGGTCTTCCGGGCTCTTGTTATTCTCAACGACTAAAGATCGGTTGATAGTAACCTGGCCGCCATAGACGCTGATTCCTTTGTCGCCGAAGTCGCGGACAATGACATCTTGGATAGTGACAATGGCGTCGAGCGTATCAATACCGTCGTCATCCCCCACGGCAACGACACTGCGAATCAACTCGATATCCTTTCCATCGCCGGCAGCGTGAAGATAAATTCCGTCGTCGTCGTCAGTGACGCCATCTTCACGGTAAATGCCGAGCATCTCGATAATATGGCTGTCCTCGAAGAGAAAAGCGGTCGTGAAAACCTCCGGGCCCATAACGGATCGGCTGAAAAGGCAGTTGCGAAACTCCAGCGTCGCGCCGTTGGCGTACATCGTTTTTCCCGCGATGTCGGTGATAGAAGTATAATCAAACGTTATCGTCGCTCCGGCGACGCGAATGGCCGGGCCTTTGTCGCTATGCCCGCTGTGGGGCGAATGTCCGGCCCGCGTAATATCGGTGTACTGATAAGTCGATGAGCCGCCGACGTGATGAATCTCGCCCCACGGCGCGTAGGGATTTGCCGCGGTTATGGTAACAGGCCGCTCTGCCGTGCCAAGTGAATTCAACGCGCCTTGAACGTCGATATCGATACCGTTCTCGCTCAACGGCGTACTGGTGCCGTCGATGAGCACGAGCGTGCCGGGGTTGAGCGTCAGCGTCACGCCGGCGGGAATCGTGAAGTCCCCGCCTGTAACGTAATAAATCCCGTCCCACGTTTGCGAGCTGCTCAGAGGCTGCGTGATAACCGTAATAGGCTCGCCGATCAGATCGGTGACAAAACGACTGTCCTTGACGCCGCCGATATCGGCTGTGAGCGTAAAATCGCCGCTGCCCGTGAAGGTGACAAGCTCGCTGCCGCGTCCGTTATACAGCCTTACTTGGTCGGCAGAAAGACTAATGCTCAGATTATCGTCCACGGAAAGCGTCGCCAGGCCGTCCCACAGGTCATGGTCGATGCGTCCGTCGTCACCGACGGCCTCCACCCGAACAAGCATTGGAATTCCGGACAGGTAGCTGTCGCGAGCAATGAGCTTCACCGGACCATCCGGAACGCCGCCATTCGGGTAGTCGTTCGTCGTGCCGGTATCGCACCAGATATCGATATATCCGCTATCGACTTTGCCGCCGCTGCCGTTCAGGCCGTCGAAAGCCTCCACAGCAACACGATTTATGCCCGGATTCAACGACCCTGCGGGCGAGGAGAAGCTCCAGGTCCCGTCCCGAGGCGACCACGCGGCCAACTGCCCATTTACAGCGACCGATTTCGTCTCGATGGAATTGGCCATCCCGGACAGTGCGAAGGAGTCGGCGGTGGTATAGTGGTACCCATCGACAACAGGTAAATCGCTGTTGATGCTGAAGTCCAGCGGGATCAGCCCCAGAACGTGTGCATTCCGCTGGGCGACAAAGTCCTTGATCCGCTGGACCGTGGCCTCTGGGACGTAATCACCGATAAGCTCATCGAGGAACGGATCGAACTGCTCGGCGGAGAAGGTCGTCTCAATCAGCTTCTTCAAGTGGAAATAATAGCGCCCGACAAACTCAGGATGCTCCAGGAATCGCTCAATTGTATCCAGGCCGCTGGCCCGGAAGATACCGCGGGTTGCGCTGCTGCCGTTGTAACCAAATACCGAGTCCAGATCGTGGGCGATAAGGATAAAGCGGGTATCCTCGATGCCGTGATACGTATAATAGTCGTCGCCGTAGCCGTTTGCCAGAGATGTTTCATTGTTCTCCATTAAGGCGTTCAGCGCAAAATAGAGCAGCCAATTCTCGACGTTGACTACCCTCCTGACCTCCTGGACGTAGTTGCTGTCCGGCGCCCTGTCAATAATCCAGCACGCCTCGATCAGTTTGGAGAAATCATCCGCCGCCGTGTTGGTCCTCTTGAGGTAGCTGTAGCGATAATTATCGGGATTCGTCCCGTTGTAGCTCCAATCCGCCGGACCTGCGTCGCGCATACCCTTGTATGCGTTTCCCTGGTCGTCATCGGGGAAGTTGTAGCTGATGAAATCACTATCAATAACTTCCATGTACACATACGAACCGTACATTTCGCTGCCTGATACAGCCAGATTCTGCCCGTTGAGCCGCACTTGAACGGCGGCGGCGCGGGCCTGTGGAAGGCCGGACAATCGTGCGATGGAATTTCCGGCCAACTGAACGTACGTGTTCTTCGTATTCAAATTGACGGCGCTAACATCCTGCCACTTGCGGTCGTGTGGGAAGTCCACGCGGTAGTTGTTGGGCGGATTGTCGCGGGAGCCGTGCCCGCGATTGCGGACGCCGCAATTATAGCGAGCCTTTATGTCAACGCCGTCAACGCTTACAAACGTAGCGTTCATCTCGGCATCGCTGTTATATTCGCCGCCTTCAGCGTTGCCGATGTCCAGCAGCCTGCCCTTCTCCATTTGGGTGAATATAAGATAGTAAATGGGCTGCTTGCCGGCAATCCAAGCATCGGCATCGAAAGCGTTGTCAACCTGATATAACACGTTCGTCACCTGCTCCGGCGTTCCGTCGATAAGACTGGGGGCGGGCCACGTGCGAGTATTTCCGCCGGCATCCGACGACCGAACATAGAATTCCACGACGAATCCGTTCGGCTGTGCCGGCATCAGGCCGCCATATAAGCCATCTCCCGCCGCGCCGTCCCCGTGCGCGCCGTCGTCAAACATCGGGACATCACTGTAATCGTTCGGATCATGCTGCGGATAGACGTTTTCACTGCCGTTACTGTAGGTAGAATTGTCGATGCGATACCGCAGCGCAGCCGAAACGCCGCTGCTCGATTCGTCTATTATTTGCGCAGTGACGGTGACAGCGTCGCCGTCATCTGGAATAATCGGGAAATGCTCAACACCCACTATGAGCGGGGCAACATCATCATCGTTGACGGTATTAAGTCCTCCCGGCGCGCCTTGCTCGCTCTGTGTAGCGGCCCAGTTCTGCCCGTAATCATTCGACAAATCAGGGTTGATCAGCTCGAGTGATTTGCCGCCGCCGTCATGGTCGTCCGACCACTCCCATCCGCGATGCCCATAATCGACCGGGCCAAGCTCGCGAACCGCCCAGTCGCCTTGGTCGTAGTATTCGACCCTGTCGGCCAGTACGCCCGCACTGTCAACCAGTTCGACTTTCTCACCGGAATTGCTCAGCCTTCCGGTCCAGCCGCCGACAACGTTTGTAACGCCGGGGTACTTAGCCTTAAACTCATTGACGTCGCAAGCAACAACAAGATACTCTCCCATGCCCAGTATAACGCCGTCCGGAATGGTAAACTCCACGCCGTTGCTGAATCGCCATTCGCCAAGGCCGACCGGATCGCCGCCCTTGTTATATAGCTCGATATACTCCTGGCCGATATTCTCCGGCGCGTTTTCTTCGTGGCCCGGATGATACATAATCTCGCTGATGACAATCTGGATAGGCTTGCCTCTGTTAGGCCCGCCGGGCGTCGGGCCACCTACCTCGAATGTCACCCAGTTATTGCTGCCGTCCGGCAGGCGCCCCCACGACTCATCTGGATTCTGGGCGTCAAAATTGACTATGTCCAAAGGACTCTTGCCCCAATCATACAGGCCGATATCCTCGGTGCCGTCGGCGGCGATTTGGAAGTCCACGTGGAGCGGCCCCTGCTCCGGATCCTTGTCGGCCCAAAGGACCAGATAGCTTTTAGCTTCAACGGTAGTAAGCTCAGGACGGCCCGTCGGTATCCGCCACCAACTGGCCTGGGTAAGCGGGCGATCAGTGATGTACATCCCGCCCACGTCAATCGGGCCGTCGCCGTAGTTGTATATCTCGATCCAGTCGGGATACTCGCCGGATTCGTCGGGGTCTTCCTTTGTGCCCTCATTGTCGGCCATCACTTCGTTGATGACTAAGGTAATTGAGCCGCTCTGCCCCCAATTCTCGGCCAGGAGGGCGAAATCAGGCATATTGACCCCCGCTGCGCCGTCGAGATCGGCCCCGCACCCGGGCGCATCGCAAGCGCCATTGAGCCACTGGTCGGCAAAATCACGCAGGTCAAGCCAGTTGACCCGGCAATCCGAATCCTTGTGCACGTCGCCCGCCGGGCAGCCCGCATCTGCGGAGCAGGCAAGGGAAAGAACTATGGCAATGGCGCCACAAAGCAAGACTTTCATCGATCTGAGCATCTTCTATCTCCATCGTCGCGGCCTTCCTAAGCCGCTTGACCGGTTCCATCCCCAACTTGCAGGCCCTAACGGAATGAAGCACCCGGGCAAACTACTATATTCTAACATACAGGCCGTAGCAGCGTCAACAATCTTTTCGCAGAATTACGCCTGCAACCGGTCCGCCGATGGCGGATTGCCCCCAACAGGTAATTAGTTTCTGTTACGGAAAGCCAAAATCGCCAATGTCACCACTGCGAAAGCAGGGGTCCACGCCGAAAAGAATGGATTCCTGCTTTCGCAGGAATGACAAAAACTTTTTCCGCAACAGGAACTAATTAGTAGCGGCCACTGTGAGCGGGCCGAAGAGGCAGGAGCACCACGTTTCACAAGTATTGCGACCGTGAGATTGCCACGCCGAGCTGCGCTCGGCTCGCAATGACAACCAAGAGTCTCAAATTGTCATTGCGAGTCCGCCAAAGGCGGACTGGGGACGACGAAGCAATCTCATTACGCTATAGTAGCGAGATTCATGAAACGTGGCAGGCGCGCCCGGACCGGCGATGATGACCCCCAATATCTGCGTTGGCAGAGTAACATCGCCGAAATGCTGGTTAAGCCCGATAGAACCCATCTATCAGGGTCTCAGTGGCGGGGTTAAATCAACCGACGTATTCGCGTCTGGCCTCGGCGATAAGGCTGAGCATCTCGTCGGCCTGAGCCTGGATTTGAGGGTCGCGATTGGTAACTCTCGCGTTCCACTTGCTGTATTCTCTATTCAGAAGCCGGCGAGCCGCCTCTCCACTCATATCTGAGGTAACTCCGAGAACCAGCTGGGTATCTTTGACCTGGTGCATATTGACCGGCAGAATCCTCTCCATCATCGTTCGATATACGTCCGCATCAATCTCAAGCCATCGGGCCAGGTCGCCAAGAATCGTCAATTCCTCCGGAGCAACCGAGCCTTTTGCCTGCGCTACGTGGAGGCAAAAAGCCATGACATCCTGCACATCCGCCGCCGATGCAAGTCTGACAAGCTCCCTGCAAATCCCTTGAGTGTTGAGCCGGCGCCCGCGGCTGAAGAATGCCAAGGTCTTGCTCAGAGCTTTTTCAAGTTTGCGCCGGGCCCGGCTCGACGCCTCGGACAGACAAAGGTTGTCTATAGCCCAGTCCTTTATGAAGTCAACTTCACACTTGAACATCTTTCCGTCGGCAGCGCTAACGGTGAAGGCCAACGCAATTGCCAGCGTTTTGACGCGCTGACGATTCTCCTCTATGTCGATGTAGCCGAATTCTTCATTGTAATAAGGAAAGACGCACTCTGCGTGAGCAAGCTCTTGCAAATCCCGACGAGATACTATCGAAATCCGCACGAGCAAGCTGCGTTCGCCCCTTCGAGGAAACACAAGCCAGCCTGTTTGCAGCCTGGCGACTCTCATCCAGTTGTGCAGGATGGTGTCCCGACCCGCAAGCCTTCCGAGGTCGGCGCTGTAGCAGAAGACATTAGAATCCTTCAGCCGCCACTGCGCCGCTTTGCTCAATACCGGCTTGGAATCGTGCGGCGCTCCGGTGACATCAGATATGGCGACCTTTAACGCCGCTTCATCATTGTCGCCGGGGGAATGAATCGTGCCGCAGATTTCCACGACAAAAGAATCACCGCTCGAAGCATCTTTTCCGCCCGCGCCGAAGCAGACGCGGCAATTCAGCCCGGCAATATCAGGCTGTGCAGAGGCATCAAGCGGCGAGATGGAATTCGCGTTGGCAACAAAACGCGATCGAACGCTGTGGATAAAAGCTGTGAAACGGCAAGTCGCCGCCGATAATCTCAGGCGATTTACCAATTCTCTGAGGTTTAGCCGGCCAATAAAGCTTTCGATCTTCAAGCTTCGCAGCAGAATCGAGAGCCTGCGCAGGCTAAAACGGTGCGCCAAGCGTGAGAATCTCGAATAGCCAATAGAGTCCGCAAGCCCGGAGCGGCAGGCCGGTCCAATCCAAATCAGCGCCGCAAACAGCGAGGCTGAAATCAAGATTGTAATGAAGACGTTGCCCATTCACTCACCCACCAAGATCACTACTGCACTTTGAAAGAATCCAGTTGGCCGGCCTCCTGCGGGTCGCCGCTTTCGGGGGCTTGCGCCTTCTGGTCAAGGCAAAGATCGACTTCAAGGAGTCTTTTCGACTCAACATCTTCAAAAGAACAGTGCATTCTCTGGTTCAAATCATAGCTGTAAGTAACCTTGATTGGTCGTTCGGCCTGCCTCTCCGCGGGCAGTTCCAGCCTGTTGGTCGCAATCTTGTTGACGTATTCGGGCGCCGTGTCCTCGCCCTGCGTTACCGTAACCTCAACCGCCGACTGTCCCTCGGAGACCGTATAGAATACCTGCGAGGACTCGCAAGGCAAGGGCGTATTTTTCTTCAGGATAATACGATTCTCGACAACTCGCCGGCCCGTCTTCTTGTCGATCGGAGCACAGATAGTGCCGTAGCTATGATTGCACACGTCAACCAGTTGGACGTCTCTCAGGCCGCCGGCAATCCCGGCGGGCACTGAGTCCGGATGTTCACGCAACACCGTCAATCCGGCATGAAGCGCCGCACCCAAGGCGACACATTCATCGACGTTCACTGCGTTCTCAGGCTCAGCGCCGAACATCTTCTTCAAACGCTGCTGAACTGCAGGAATCCTGGTGCTGCCGCCGACCAGCAATACCTTGTCGATATCGGTTGGCTTCAATCCCGCCTCATCCAGCGCAACCTCGACAAGAATGTCGGTGCGGGCAAGGTGGGCGGAAATTGCATCCTCGAACATCTCGCGCGTCACCTCAGCCCTCATGCTACCGGCGGAGCCATACAGCATCTTCTTGGCGACGGGACGGCGTGAAAGCGTCTTCTTTATGTCCTCGGCCTCGTCCTCATATTTCGCTCTGTCCTCATCGCAGCTTATCAGCTCTGCGTTAAGCGCGTCCCTGTACATCCGCTCGATTATCTCCAGGACCTCGGCGTCAAAATCAACTCCGCCGAGCGCATGGTCGCCCTGCGAGCAGATGATATCCATTTGATGGCCTTGAACATTCATGATGCTGACATCAAAAGTGCCGCCGCCGAGGTCATAGACCAGCACCTTGCCTGAGACGTCGCGAGTAGTGGCATAATAAAGCGCCGCAGCTACAGGCTCATTGACAATGCCTATGACGTTCAGACCGATCGACGTGCCGGCATCCATGGTGGCCTTTCTGCGAATTTCGTCGAAATGCGCCGGAACAGAGATGACGGCGTCACGAATTTCGCCGTGCTCTCTTGAGCAATCCTGCTTGAGCTTTTTGAGGATCAGGCCGGACAGCTCCACGGCCGTCCACTTCTTGCCGTCGATCTCTTTGAGATATTCCGTTTGGCCCATGTGCCGTTTTATCCAGCGAACCGACCGTTGAGCATTCAGATTTCGCGAATTGATCGCCTCGATGCCGACACGGATGACGCCCGGACTATCTTCATCAAAGAAAATCGCCGACGGAGTAAGCCGCTCGCCTTCGCAATTGGGAATGATCTCGGGCTTGCCGATAGCGTTTAGAACAGCTAATGCCGAGAACGTTGTTCCAAGGTCTATGCCCACTATATTTGCCATTTTCTGCTCCTATGTCTCTTTCGGCCCCCCACATTGGCGAATTGGAGCCCCTGATATACTTATCCGAAGAGCTTAACCTGAGCTGAACGGATCACTTTAAGATTCCCTTCGTCGATGAAATACCGATAACCAGGCCTGACAATCTTGGCAATCGTGCCCGCCCTGGCGGCATCGTCGCAATCCTCTCTTTCTTTGACGGCCTCCGTTGATTTCTCCAGACCCTGATAGGGACTATTTAGCTCGGGTCTGAATTGCTCGACGCCGCTCGATTCGAGGGCAAAGATCAGCTCATCCCTAACTTCTTCGAGATGCCCTGTTTCAACGTTTTCTTCTGCGAGCCGCTCGATCCGGCCTTCAAGGTTGTCGATACATCGTATGACCCGCAGGCAGAAAGTCCTGATGATGCTCCAGTCATAACCATCCTGGAGTTTTTCCACACGTTCCTGCTGGGCAGAGGCGTATTCGCGGATTGCAGATACCTGCTCGGTGAGATCTTCCAGGGCGCCGTTGAGCGGCGGGTTTGACTGCTCAGCGGCGCTCTGCCGAGCGTTGTGCATCCGCTTGAATTCCTCCATCTGCCTCTCCAGCTCTTTGGCATGGGCCTTTAAGGACTCTTCGAGAATCGCGGCATCATCCCGGCGCTGCGTCAAAACGGCCTGGTTGACTGCTTCATTTTCGCCGCTGTCCACCATGTCACTGACGCCCCGTTCGGCGGAGCTCTTCGGCGCTTTCTCGCATTTCGCAGTTTTTTGCTCGGAGATCACAACCGGAATCCTCTTTCGGCCCTTGTGCGACCGCGCGGTCCGCAAAGCCCGGCAATCACTGTCCTCATCCGGCTGGGCTGAATCCGTGCTGATGCAGGGCCTGAAATTGCCTGCCTGTGCAGCACGCACAGATGAGGCATCGGACGGCTCTTCGATAGCGCCGCCCGCCTTCTCGGATGAACCTTGATTATCAGCGAGAGCCGGCCCAGCGGAAGCCGCCGCCAGCCGAGAGACGCCTGCAATAAGCAGACGCGCGACGCATACTATTAGGGACAATCCAAAAGTGATCCCCCCGATAGACGTGCAGACAACGGAACCGGTCAGCACAAACTCGCCCAGTTCCTGCCGTTTTATGTGTTTGCGCACTTCATCACGCCAATTCTCGCCATAGAGCACGTCGGCATAAGGATGTGCGTCGAGTTGCCCGGCGGCCAGTCTGTCTAAGTCGGCTATCAGCCTTTCCTTCTGCTCGGCCCGCAGTTGATCTTCAGTCTTGGCCTGGCCGTAGCCGTTGACTTGAAGGGGCATCGTCTCACGCTTTTCAGGCGGCAATTTCAGCCACTCATCGTATCGTTTGAGATACTCATCCGGCTCGGAACCGTACTTGATCCTGTACGAGGCCGCCCTGCGCCGTTCATTCCTTCTATCGTTCAGAATCTTGGCGAGCACGCTGCCGCCGATAACCAGCAGCAAAATACCAAAGATGGCCGATTTTTTCAGCATATTCTCAAATTAGCACCCTCGCCCGCAGACAGCCTCATTGCCCGGGACTGGGGCGGCGTCGCCTCAAGCATTTGCCTGCAGCTTTGCCGCGCGATGCAGCAGCGCCGCACCACAAATGCTTGCGGACTGAACAAACCGTCTGTGAAAACCGTCAAATAAACTATAAGAATAAGTCGGCAGCAATCAAACGGGAGGTAACTGAGAAGGACCAACTTTCTCAATTCCCGACGTGATAACACAGGAAGCGAAGATGTGAATCGAGCGCAACACCGCTATTATCGGAGCTGCCGGACGTGGAGATGATCAGGCTCTGAAGACCTCGTTAGCAAGGTCCTGGCCGATGCGGCTGGCATAGTACTGTTCGACGCCTTTTTCCCCCTCCGACTGAAACCTGCCCATAGACGAAAAGACGCCAACCTTCATTAGCAGGAGGATGACGGCGCAGGCTGCAAGATTGGCAGCCGAGCGGCCATACTTGCCCCACCTCTCAAGCAATCGCGGCTGAGGCAGCCTCTTTTTGAGCTCGTCAGCCTTGGGCGCCTGCCTCAGGCTGTGTTTCAGCACGCTGATAGCCTGGGTGTTGGCGCGCATTAAAAGATCGTTCTTATGGGGCTGCGCCTTAACAGCGGCCAGCGCAAGACCGACCCTTCCAACAGCAGCAAGACGTCGCGTGCACCTGGGACATTGTGCAATATGCTTCTGAACCCAGTCCGCCTCAATGCCAAGTTGGCTGTTCACTGCCTTGTACAGCCACGTTCTGATGCGTTTGCATTTATTGGGGACCGTGTTTGAGCTGGTGTCAGCCCCTGGCCCCTTGAACCTGCTTATGATTCTCATAGTCATTAATCTCTTTCCTTACCCATCCACACAGCCAGCAGCTGAATCGCCTTGCATCTATAGACCCTCGCCGTGGCGGGCGTAATACCGAGCATTGGGCCTATTTGCGCATACGACAACTCGGCCAAATCGCGCAACATAATAACGTCTCTGAGGTGATCAGGCAGTTGGGCCATACAGCACCGCAGAGTCTCCACCAGGAGCTTGGAGTCAAGCTGCTTTTCAGGCGAATCAACGCTCTGTGGAATCCCAATGGTCTGCGAGAGCCTGTTCTTCTCGGCAATCCTGCGGCGCAAGATCGTGATCGCAGCATTACTGGCCGTGCGAAATATGTAAGCCTTGACGTGCTCGGGTTTGCACCTCGATTGGTAATGTGCAAGCTGAAGAAACGTGCTCTGATAGGCGTCGCAAACATCCTGGTCGTTGCCCAATATCCGCCAGAGCATAGTAACCAGGTCCTGCCCGTGACGAGCCATCGCCGAAAGTATCCACCGCTGGCTCTGCTCCGCCGCTACCGGCAGCGCAAAGTCCGCAAGCAACTCGCTGCTAACGCCCTTGCCAAACATAAAAGCCCAATTCGAGACTACATCAGGTAACTCTACAACTAAGACGCAGAGCCTAATATTATGTTAACAAAAAAGTCTGCATTTGTTCCAAAAAAATCCGCTTTTTTCGGATAACATCCACAGACACGGCTGCGTCTTAGTTATGGAAATAAAAGGCCCGGGCAACACATCCGGCGAGTTTTCGGACCTCGGATTATGGCTGTAAGTCAAGACAAGAAAAGGCGTTACGAACAAGAGGCTGATGCCGCCAATGTCGTCTCTCTGGTCAACGGCCTGCTCGAAACAGCCATAAAATCAGGCGCCAGCGATATCCATTTCGAGCCGACCGAATCGCATTTGATAGTGAAATTCCGTCTCGACGGCGTACTCAACCCCGTTGAGAACCTCCCAAAAGCCCTATCGGACAACATTATCGCCAGGCTGAAGGTCTTAGGGGGGCTTCTTACCTACCGCAACGACATACCGCAGGAAGGCAGAATACTAATCAGCAACGCCGAAAACAAGGCGGTTGTGGACCAGAGGCTGGCGGTATTCCCCACAATCCACGGCCAAAGGGCCGTAGTGCGCCTCTTCTACAACCACAAAGAGCTAATGGACCTCGAACAATTAGGCTTCTCAAAGAATATCCTCGACAATCTCAAGCGTTTCACCGCCAAGAGCGAAGGGGTCCTGCTCCTCACCGGTCCGGCCGGCAGCGGAAAAAGCACTACAATGGCCGCGGTCCTGCGACACATTATGAGCAAATTCCCCGGCAAGAGCATCGTGACGCTCGAAGACCCCGTAGAAATACGAATTGACGGCGCCACACAGGTACAGATCACCCCGCACGGCGAAATGACGTACCCGACGGCTCTGCGTTCTTTGCTGCGGCAGGACCCGCAGGTATTGATGATCGGCGAAATCAGGGATGCAGAGACGGCAAAGATAGCAATCGAGGCCGGCCTCACAGGCCACCTGCTGCTGAGCACGCTCCACAGCGGCACACCCGCCGGGGCATTGCTCAGACTTTTGGAGATGGGCATCGAGCCTTACCAGGTAACATCGAGCATCTCCGCGGTGCTAAACCAAAGGCTTGTGCGAAGACTCTGCCCAAAATGCAAAAAAACAGAGCCCCGAACACAAAAAACAGAGCCCGGAGCGTCAGCGACGGGTACAACCTTCGAAGCAATCGGATGTGAAGACTGCTTCAATACAGGCTACAAAGGCCGAGTCCTGATAGCTGAAATGGTCCGGCTCGACGGCCGACTGCGGGAAGCTGTCCTCGCAAAGGCCGATGCAGACCAGATCGAAGCAATACTCGCAGACAAAGGCCATGCAAACATCCTCGAAGACGGCAGACGCCTTATCGAGCAGGGAATAACAACGCAGGAAGAGCTAAACAAGGTCTGTGGAATCGTCTGAATCTGTATTTGGCCTGCGGTTTTACCGCAGGTTTTGATCTGAGATACCAAGGTCAAGGCGGATAAAACAAGATCTGAACCGCTATTGTCCACAACCATAAGGAACATAAAATGGCGACATTCGAATATCACGCACTGACATCGACCGGCAGGCTGATGAAGGGGACGATAGAGGCCGGCACTCAGCAGGAGGCCTGCCAAACGCTCGAACAGATGCAGCTTAGCGTGAACTCTATTGACGCAGCCAGGCCGCAGAAGCTCAAGACAGCCATCGGAAGGAACGAATTCCTCCTCTTCAACCAGCAGTTAGCGGCCATAACAAAGGCCGGCATACCGCTCGAAAGGGGCCTGCGCGAGCTTGCCGCCGACGTCAGCTCGAAGTCAATGCGAAGGTTGATCGATGATATTGCCGGCGAGCTCGAAGCGGGAGTGAGCATCGACGAAGCCTTTGAAAAGAGGCAGAAGCGTTTCCCGCCGCTTTACGGCCGAATACTCAAGGCCGGCGTCGAAACGGGCAGGCTAAGCGAAATGCTCGCAAGCCTGAACCGCCACCTCGACCTTGCAAATCAAACAAGGAGAATAATCTTCGAGGCGATGGGCTACCCCGCCGTCGTCCTCGCACTGGTCGCCGTCGTAATGACGGGCATATTCATGTTCATAATCCCCCAATTCGCGTCAATTCTATCAGAAATGACCGAAGGCGATCAACTGCCCGCCCTTACACAGTTGTTCCTGGGTATGGCCAGGAATGTCATCCCGTTCTGGACGGTTGTTGTGTGCTTCATTGCGGCGATTGTGTTCTTGTTTTCCATGTGCTCCTCGTTCGCCGCGGGACGCAGGTTGAAGGAGGCTCTGTTTATGAAAATACCGGTCATAGGCAGGGTGTATCACAGCAGCGTGCTGAGCAGGATGGCCGAGGCAATGGCGATGATGGTCTCCGCCGGCGCCGATATGCCCACGTGCCTGAGATTAGGCGCCGGCTCCACAGGAAGCGAAAAGCTGATACTCGAAGGCGACGCCCTGGCCGGGCAAATCGAGCAGGGAGCGAACATCCTCGAAGCCGGCCAGTTCTGCAGAATGATACCGAGGCTCTTCATCTATTCGATCCAACTGGGCACGCAGCGCAACGAGCTGCAGGACAACCTCTACAGCCTCGGGCAAATGTACGCCGAGCAGGCAAGGTTCGGCCAGGCAAGGCTCCAGGCAGTCCTCCTGCCCACAATGATTATCGCAGTGGGGGGAATTGTGGCAATGTGTGTCATCTCAATGTTCCTGCCCATGATAGGGTTCGTTACCTCAATGACCGTATAAGGGAGCGCCTATGCTGTTGCATATCGGATTACTTCTGGCGATTATCTATTTCGTTCTGGGGCTGAAGAAGCCGCGCATCGCTCTGATTGCCATGCCGATCACCTGCGGCGTATTCATCTTTATCATATTTGCAGAGTACAATGCGGGCGTGATATTCGAAGCGCTTTTCGCCATAGCCGCAGTGATCTTCGCCACGCTCTTATCCGTATTACTCTGGGCACTGCTTCGCACACCGGAGAGACGGTCCCTGACCTGGGCAAAATGGCTGCCTTTCATCTTTGCCTTTCTCTTTCTTGAAATCGTCGGGCTCTCCGTCCTGGCCGATGTGCCGTCGGTTGGATTCCCCTTCATGATATTATTCGTCGTGACAATAGCCCTGATAGGCGTTGCGATAAACTGCGGTCTGACATCACGACACGCAACTTCAGCCTACGTCATTTCCACAATCGGGGCAAGCATGAGGCAGAATCTGCCGCTGCCGATGGCCCTCCAATCGGCCGCGGCAGGCCAAACCGACAAGCGGGCAACGATACTGCTGCAGATAAGCAGGTGGCTCGTGCAGGGCTGTCCGGTTGCCGAGGCGATCAAGCGAGGTTTCCCAAAATGCCCCAGCTATGCCGCGGCGATGATAAGCGCCGCCGAGCGCATCAACCAACTGCCCCAGGCCTTCGCAAGCATCGAAGCCGACATGGCAGCAAAGTCCGAAGAAAGCAAGAAGATCGAGCCGGTTACCCCCTTCTATCCCATCCTATTAGTAACGGCGGTGGGCTTTATGGTCTGGGGAATAACGACCTTTGTGGTACCAAACTGGTCCGATGTTCTGACAGAAATGACTGACGGCGCTCGATTCCCCGCCGCCACCAGAGCCCTGATACGAATCGTCTCATTCATCGGCTGGGAGAATGGAGCGCTCTTCCTGATAGCGCTGGCCTTCACCGGCTTGATTGTCATTCCCTACGGTATTTACATCCGCTTCCGACAGCGTCGCCCCAACGACCCTTATACGTCCTCGCAGATCGGTGATTTCCTCAAGTGGCATCTGCCGGTGTTTCGGAGCTTCGAGAAGAATTCCTCAGCGCTGCACGTTGCCGAGATGCTCAGGCTCTCGCTTAATGCCGGCGCCACCGTAAACGACGCGATCTCAAACGCGCTGAGCCTGGATCTGAATAATTGCTTTAGAAAACGCCTGCAGGCATGGCTGGAGAAGGTCGAGGCGGGCGAGAATATCAGCGCCGCGGCAAAAAAAAGCGGCGTGGGAAGCAGCCTTGCCTGGGCTTTCGATGACAAGGCAAATCAGGGAAATACCCCCGCTGTTCTCGAAACAGTCGAATCGCTCCACAGATCGAACTACAACTACAGGGCCAATCTCGTCAGATTCATAGCCTCTCCCTGCGTAACACTGATTATGGGAGCGTTCGTCGGCTTCGTAGTCTATTCCATATTCTCAGCGCCGATTTCCATTATCCACTACGCGGCCGAGGCAATCTATCCATAGCTAAGCAAACGGAGAAGAAAACGTGTTCTGCGAAAAAGAAAAATATGGCGGCTTCTTATTGACGGAGATTATTGTCGCGATGGCGCTGCTCGGACTAATCCTCTCCGCGCTGGCGGTCTCGCTCAGCGGGTTTGGAAGGTTCAACCGCTATCAACTCGTCACCCAGCAGTGCATAGCCGCCGCCCAGGCCCAGCTCGACAGCATCACCGCGACGGGCAAGCCCATCGCCGGCGAAGATTGCCGGCGACTCTGGCCCGGCCTGACCGTGACGATTAAAGAGTCGCCCGGCGCGGACCAGTGGCGCGGCCTGACCCTTGCCGAAGCAACCGCCGCCGGCAAAGCATACAGCAAGGAAGTCAAAGTCAGCCTTAGAAGATATATCACGCCCGAAGCTGCTCCAAACAAACCTGGCGTGGAAATAGCAGCCGCCGGAAAGGACTGAATCATTATGCGTAAAGGCTTTAGCTTAACTGAAATGCTGGCGGTTATTGTCATCTTTCCCGCAGTAACAATCGCCCTGGACGGATTATTCACCACGATTTTGCGCGACATACCGCACTCATCGCAAGTAGTCCAGGAAAACACCTCCGTTCTCGACGTGCTCGAGCATATCCAGGACGACATCGACCGCGCGAAATCGCTGCCCGCCTCTTTCGCCGACCGCGCCGCCGATGCGAACACGCTGCTGATAGAGCTTGGCGATGGAACAATTGCCTACGAGCTTGAGAACGGGCGCGTCGTTAGACGCACCCTTGGCGAAACCAAAGATAGCAGCACAGAACAGGCAGCCTGGTCCCTGCCCAACGCGGACGTGGAATGGCGCGTATGCAGCAGAGACGGGGCAGGCTACGCCGTAGAAATCGAAACGCATATAAAATACAAACGCACAACGAAGTCGCTGGAGAAAATGGCTGGCACACGCATCTATTTCGTCGGCGCTCTGGGAGAGAAAATGAGGCAAAAAAATGGCTAAAACACTCTGCCAAAACCCCAAATGTCATTCTGAGCGCAGCGAAGTCCCAGACGCGCCCTCGGTGGGAATCTCATATTCTCGCCTGCCAGACCCTTTCCGCCTCTGGCGGACTCAGGGTGACAAATTTGAGATAGTCTCTAAGAATAGCGGTTTTATAATGGTGCTCGTAATTATGGCAGTAGTCGCCGTCGGCATGGTGATGTTCGTGCTGGCCGCCGACGCCAACATGATGATCTTCCAATCCGACACGGCCCGCCTCAAAGCCGCACAACGCAACCTCACCGCAAGCGCCCTGGCCTGGGCCAGACACAATATCAAGAATACTCCCGCCGAAAGCCTCGATAAGACCGTGAATCTCGAGGCACCCGAGCTTGACATTCCCGCCGCAGCAGTTGCCGTGACCATAACGGCTCCAGCCGGCAAAAACCCCCAGGCCCAAATAACCACTTCCGCCACGCGAAAAAGACGCACCCTCAAAAGCCAAAACGAATACAACCTCGCCCAATAATCACCCCGCGATTTTGACACACCAGATTCTCAGAACACATGTGCAAGAAAGCAAACTCAAAAATTGTCATTGCGAGGAGGCCGTAGAGCATGGCCCCAGGGGCCCGACGCGGCAATCTCAACCCCCTCGAGCAACAGAGATTGCCACGGCCTTTCAGGCCTCGCAATGACAACTCACGGAATCATGCTTGACAGAATACTATGCGCCCGCACAATATCCGAACCAAGACATGGAAACGCGACCTGACAAATCCGGCTTTGCGACGATTGCAAAGATGAACAATCAAAAGAAAGCCTATATCTACGCCTTCATCGCGGTCCTGTTATGGTCCACTTCTGCATCGGCTTTCAAGATATGCCTCGATGCGGACCGCCTCAACATGCCCGTCCTCTCTCTGCTTTTTGGTGCGTCACTCACATCCTGCGCCGCTCTGCTTATTTGTCTGCTGCTCTCGCGCAAGCTCGGTCTGTTAAAAGCCCTCTCAAGAAGGGACTTGCTTCACTCGGCAGTGCTCGGCTTTCTAAATCCATTTCTGTATTACACGGTTCTCTTCAAGGCATATTCGCTGCTGCCCGCCCAGCAGGCCCAGCCGCTAAACTTCGTCTGGCCCCTGGTGCTCGTCCTGCTCTCGGCGCCGATGCTCAAGCAAAGAATCAAGCGTCGCGACATCGCAGCGATGCTCATCAGCTTCCTCGGCGTCCTGGTCATCTCGACGCAAGGCAGGCCCCTGAGCTTCAATCTTACCGACCCCCTCGGCACAGCGCTGGCGACCGGCAGCTCCATACCCTGGGCGCTCTTCTGGATATACAACGCGAAAGACAAAAAGGACCCCGTAGTAAGAATGTTTCTGAGCTTCGCATTCGCTTCGGGCTACACATTCCTGCTCGTTCTGCTGCTGGGCCGGCTGAAAATGCCGACCCTGTATCCCGCCCTCGGAGCAACCTACGTGGGCCTGATCGAGATGGGAATCACATTCCTGATCTGGCTGAAGGCCCTCAAGCTCTCCAAAACGACCGCCCACGTGGCCAACTTCATCTACCTGGTCCCCTTCGGCGCACTGGTAGTGATACACCTCGTCATCGGCGAACAAATCCTTCCCTCGACAATAATAGGAGCAGTCCTAATCGTCGCCGGCATAATCCTGCAAAAGTTCCCTACCCCGCGCTAACCGGCATTTCCCACCGCCGAGTACGCAGAGAACGCAGAGATTTGTCCAAGAAAATCGTCTGGCCTGGTATAGTCGATGCCGGTATCATAACGGCATCTGGTAGGGTGGGCTCTGCCCACCATCAGATTCCGTATGAGTCGTGCCAAAGCTAAGAAACAACAATAGAGGCACATAAAATGATTACTAACAAAACACCTTCACTCGTCGCAGCCTGTGTGCTGGTTGGCTTGGCCGTGATTGCTGGTAGGGTGGGCTTCAGCCCACCATTACGCCGGGCGATGGCCGGCAAACGCGCGGAAGAAAAATTGTCGCCCGATCCAAAGGCTGAGGCTCGAATCCTCGGCGTGCTCGAGGAGCTGTACAATGAGCCTAACGGGATGTGGAACGTTACGCCCGAGGACGGCAGGCTGTTGCGGGTGCTTACCGAGACTACCGGCGCAAAACGCGTCGTCGAGGTCGGCACATGCATCGGGTATTCCGGCATCTGGTTCTGTCTTGCGCTGCGGACTACCGGCGGCACGCTCATTACCCACGAAATCGACGACTACCGAGTATCTCTGGCCCACGACAACTTCAAACGGGCCGGCGTTGATAAGATCGTCACCATCGTCGAGGGCGACGCCCATAAGACCATCAAGAACATAAAAGGCCCTATCGACATCCTCTTCCTCGACGCCGATAAGACCGGCTACCTCGATTACATAGACAAGCTCCTGCCCTTAGTCCGCCCCGGCGGGCTAATCATCGCACACAACACTACCGACCGCGCAGAAGAGATGAAAGACTATATAGAAGCAATAACCACAAACCCCGCTCTCGAAACGGTCTTCCTGCACAAAGACGACCAAGGTCTCGGACTGACGTTGAAGAAACGCCCCGACAAGGAAAGCATTTGAGATTCTCCGCAAATCCAACATTTAGCGACTATCTCAAATCTGTCACCCTGAGTCCGCCAAAGGCGGAAAGGGTCTGGCATCCGAGAATATGAGATTTTTCGCTGCGATCGAAATAACATTTCGAGTTTTGAGATAGTTTTTTATCGCTCTGTTACACATTGTCCGATGAGTTGGCATGCTGAGGCCGCCAGAGGCGCGTCTGCGGCTTCGACAAGCTCAGGGTGACGGCAACGCGCTGCTTGACGTCATTCCCATTCTATTGTTGCGGGGGGTTTGGAGGAGATGTCATAGACTACTCGGTTCACGCCGCGGACCTCGTTTATTATTCTTGAGGCGATCAGGCCGAGGGTTTCGTGGGGGATCTTTGCGAAGTCAGCCGTCATAAAGTCCACCGTCTCCACGGCCCGCAGTGCGATAACGTTTTCGTAGGTTCGCTCATCGCCCATAACGCCGACGGTAGAGACGGGCAGCAGAACGGCGAGGGCCTGGGAGATTTGCCTGTACAATCTCGCCGCTTTGATTTCGTGGATTAGTATTTCGTCTGCGGCGCGTAGGATTTCGAGGCGTTGCGGCGTGACGTCTCCGATTATTCGCACCGCCAGTCCCGGACCCGGGAAGGGGTGCCGCCAGACAAGGCTTTCAGGCAGGCTGAGGTATTCGCCGACTACGCGGACCTCGTCCTTGAAGAGGTCTCGCAAAGGCTCGATGAGTTCGAAGCCGAGCTCTTTGGGCAGCGCGCCTACGTTATGGTGCAGCTTGATATTTGCGGCGGGATTGCCGTCTTTGGAGCCGGACTCGATAACGTCGGGATAGAGCGTGCCCTGGGCGAGGAACTTGGCGTTGGGTATCTTTGCGGCCTCGAACTTGAATGCCTCGATAAACTCGCGGCCGATTACTTTTCGTTTCTCCTGTGGGTCGATAACGCCTTTTAGACCGCAGAGGAACTGCTCGGACCAATCGACGACTCTCAGGTCCATGTGGAAATGATTTCTGAACATCGAGACGACGCCTTCGCGTTCGTTTCTTCTAAGCAGGCCGTTATCGACGAAGATGCAGACGAGCTGGTCGCCTACTGCCTTGTGGATCAGTGAGGCCGTAACGGAGGAATCGACTCCCCCGCTCAGGCCGCATATCACTTTGGCATTACCCACTTGCCGGCGGACCGCCTCGATAGTCTCGGCGACGAAATCGCTCATCTTCCAATCGCCCTTGCAGCGGCAGATTTTGTAGAGAAAGTTTTTGAGTATTTGCGAACCTTGCGGCGTGTGGGAAACTTCGGGGTGGAACTGGACGCCGTAGAACGGCTTTTGCCTGTGCCTAACGGCGGCGTGCGGACAGGTATCTGTGGTTGCGAGGGTCACAAAATTGCCGTTCGATTCGTCGATCTGGTCGCCGTGGCTGGCCCATGCGGTGATGGAATCGGGCAAATCCGCCAGCAGGTCGCTCTTGTCGAGGATGTTGAGCGTGGTGCGGCCGTACTCGCGCTTCGCCGCGGGGGCTACGACCGCCCCGAGGGCCTGGCAGCCTAACT
>DATEBC010000065.1:0-3454 GCA_035288065.1 Sedimentisphaerales bacterium
CGTTCGTAGAAGACTCCTGGGCCGAGGTCGGTGCTGCGGGCGTAGGCGGGCGCGCGCCTCGGCAGCTCCGGACGCTGGTATTGGCCGAAGTTGCCCGCGCACATCCATATAGGCTCCGGCCCCGATACCATCCCAGCCGGGGCGTCCTTGTCGGTAACATATCTATCCAGCCGCAGATAATTCCTATACACCCGCAGGATCATTGCATCGCAGCCGCGCTCGCTCCGCGCGATCCCGGCGCTGGTGATATAGGTGATCTCGCCCCGTTTTTCGTGGTAATATCGATGGTCGTGCCCGGAGAGCACGAGCTTGACGTTGTGCTCGCCCTCGAGACCCTCAAAGTAACGAGACAGCTTGTCTATCTTGTGTTCGTGATGCAGCACTATAGAGACGGAGCTGTCGTCCGGCCGCGTGATTATATCTCGCAGCCACTGCCTCTGCTCGTCGCTGTACGACCAGTCGCAGACGATGAACCTTATCCCGCCCCGCTTGAAGACGTATCGGTAATGCTCGCAGTCGCCGCCCAAATCCGCAAATCTCACATTCAGGCTCGTGCTATGTAACGTGCTTCGCGGAGCAGCATCGGTTTGCCAGGCCGGGTGATTGACAATCTCCGGATTCCACACCGGCAAAAGAGGGTCTGGCACGTATGCAGCCACTCCGCTGTGAAGGTATCCCCGACCGGCGAAGGTCGGCCCTTTATCCAGCCGAAACACGCCGTGAGTGGCGGCCAGGCGCAAATGCTCTTTCAACACCCCGCCTTGCACATCGTGGTTGCCCGGCGCCAAGTGAAACTCGATTGACCCGTTTTCGCCGTCAACCAAATCGGCCACAGCCTTCAAAACGAACTGGTTCGACCACTCGAAGTGCGTATCGCCAAGATGGATGACCATATCCGGCTCTTCCGCCTTGACCCGGCCAAGAAGCCCCCCAATACACTCCCGATCCCACGTCTGAGTATCCGCAATGATCCCGGCGCTCCATAGCGGCTCGATACCCAGTTGAACGCCGCCGCCAAACGCGCGAAAGCCGCAAACTGCCACTATCATTACTATTGAAAGATAGTGCAGGCGACTTTTCATATCATACCTCGAAAACTGTTGCATCGGCGGAGGCAAGTACGGCTACCCGCCTCCTGCACAACCTCTTATCGGCCTGCTCACCGCCCCGGCTTTAGAACTGCAAAAAACAATGTGCTTACAGCACTGATTATGCAGCACTACAAGGACTGGTCCGAAAAAAACCGAAAATAAATCACCCACGAATGCCCTCAAGAAGAACAAAATACGCCCAACCTTGCCCCCATATTAGAAGAGTCAGACAAAGCAACCTTCGAATAATACGAAATTCACCCCGCAAAGTTCAATTCACCAACAAAGCCCCCGACACAGGCGCCTACGAACCCAACACCCCCCCCACCACAATTCAGCCCCAAAGCCTACTCAAGGCCTCCGCTGAAATGAGCCTTCCAAACATGTGCGGCCGCATGATACTTTTCAAAAAATTGGTTCTCATTCAAAAAAGTTGGTGAATAATAAAGGCTGTTTTGACTTAACTCTTTTGGATTTAACGCTTTAAGGCAACAGCATGTATATATGCTGTTGCCCACAATGCGATGGTTAAGCCATGGCCTGGCCATAAATCCGTGTTTTTCACAGCTTTAGCCCATAAACTAACCTTAAACTAACCAACTTTTTCCGAGTTGAACCAAAAAATCAAAAAATTCTCCATACCTGACCATTTTGGCCGAGAGCTGTCGAGTACACACAGAAACCGCATTGTTCCCGCAAAAAGAGGGATTCTTCGTGATTATGGCCTTCAATACGATAAACCGAGTAACCCACCCAGAACTGACCCGCTGCCCGGTCCGGGGGAAAACATTGGAACTCGACGCACTATTCTCGTACTATGACGCGTCGAATTGTGCAGCGGTGCCATCTACGAGGTCGCATGTGAAATGTCGAATCAAAAGACGTCGGATAGAATCATTTCCGAAAGGAGCAACAAAATGAAGAAAATACTATTCGCGGCAGTATGTGCAGCAGTGTTGGTAGTAGTGGCCGCAATAATCATAAGCTGTTCCGGCGAAAACACAATAGACCAACGCGCCAACAGAACAATAGAGCAATGCACGAATAGAGAGGAATTGAAAGCCAAGATCGCCAAGGCAACAGCAGAAGTCCAAAGACGCAAAACGGGGCATGTCATTGTTGGTCGAGTTGTTCTCGATGGCCAGGGAAATGTACGTGATGTTCATGCGCAAATGGAGATTCTGTCCGAAGGCTATTTCGCCGGACCGACAAAAGACCTGGATAGGCCTGTGGGCTTTCGCATGCACCAATATGCCCCGTATGATCTGCAACTAAAAGATGTGGTGCAAGACGAAAAGACAGATTTGATCGACGTCGGCACTATTCATATGAAACCGTTAAGTAAAGATGAATTGGTGGGTCTTAAAGCTCGAGTAAAATTGCAGGAAACCGGAGACGTTTCGCAGGCAAAAATAGAATTGAGTGTCACAAACGGGCCTGTGAATACCCCGTCGAATGGCACCGAGCCTCGCTCCTATTGGCCTGATCCTATTGAGATACCTGTACAGAAAGATGGCCTGGCCCAGGCAGATGGATTCTCGCCGATGGGTTACTGGTGCGCTGTTACGGCGCCGGGCTACCTTAAGAAAGGTTTTGAGATACAATTCAAACCGGGAGAGACTCTTGATCTCGAAACAATCATCCTGGAGAAGCCGAAACAAATTGAATTGGCCTATATTGTATCGGAACAACCGCCCTTTAACATGGACAATTTGAAGACTGTCAGAATACCCTCGGGGACAAGATGGAAAGCTGTGGATGATATTTATGGCTGGGACCTCGAATTCAAGCAGGAAAAGGGTTCTGTCTTAATGAAGTATTCCTATGCGCCGTGTTATCTATGGGATATGGGCGACGGAGAGATCAACCAATATGTAAATACCGATGCAAGCGGGCTTAGTCAGGAGTTGCAAGCTGATCATCCGGCCGACAATCAACACGTTTATCTGGTTCATCAAGCTCATTGGAAACGATGGGTCTTATTCAAGATCTCTATAGAATAATCTTGTCTAACCTGCAGTAGATACGACTCGAAACTCCTCACGGCGGACAATAGGTAGGAACAGGAGGGACAGGGACAGCCACGAATGGCGGTTCGTTAAGGCATCCAGGCCGCTGTTTTAACAACTATTGAAGACTTCGCACACAGATTGACGAAATACTTGTAACCGTAGTCGTTCTTTCATTTAACGATAAAAGAATGTGTTTGCTCTTTGACCGCCATTCGGGACAGCGGGGCTGTTGAAAAAGCCCACAATTTATTTTGATTCTTCCATTTAGCTAAGCGGCCTTGTTCGGTGCTAAGTTTCTTTTTCGTTTTCCATAAAAGCCGGCAATCTCAATATCAAAGCGTTCTGCGGCCA
>DATEBC010000066.1:0-7886 GCA_035288065.1 Sedimentisphaerales bacterium
CCAGAGAATCGTGATTATTCGCCCGTGATACAAAACACTGTCGAGGCAGAACCAGTCCCAGGTATCGGCAGGAAGCAGGGGATTTACCTCGACGATGTCGTCGGCCCTGGGACGCAGGCCGACGAGGCCGGTGATGATAAGGTCGCAATAGGATGAGTGATTGTAGTCCTTGCCTCGCTCTTTGCCTCCCTTGCCGGGGTCCCACGTGCCGTCCTTCCAGGTCTTCAGGCAGCTGCGCGCGATCCAGTCGCCGGTGAAGGGGTTTAGATTCTCGTCGATCCAGGGCACAACCCGCCCGTCTTCGCGCGTGAGGCTGTGGGATTTGGTGTAGATACTCAGCATCTCAAAGTAATCGGCCTTGGTAATCGCATCCTGCTTATAGTTGTTCAGGACGTTGGCCAGGGCCGCGAGTGTCACCGAGGTTGAGAGCGGCCAGCTTGGCCCGTTCCATTGGCATTGGTGGCCCTCGTACGAAACCGCAAAACGCGGATGACGCTGCTCTGCGGTTGTCGGGCCGAACGGCGCATAGAAGCCGTTGGGGTCCGTCAACTGCCCCCAGGCGACCTCGCAGCCTTCGCCGGCATCAGGCAGATTGAAGTACCAGGGCGTATAGCCATGCAGCTCGCGGACATCGACGAGCGTCTGCTTGATATGCTTGCGATAGGTCCACCAGCGGAAATAGTACGTTCGCTCGAAATCCTTGTCGGGGCACTCGAAGAGAGGAACATTCGTCCGCAGCAACGTCCATGCCTTGTCGTTGGGGATGTATTGAACGTACTATTAGACTCAACACAATACAAAAAATGCCCAAGAGAAGTGCGAATCCGCAAGTTCGTCCCGTCGAGTCCATACACGTCCCCTTTCAACTTGATTGATGCGCTTTCAAGAGCAGGCGTGAGGATTTTAGCGGACTCTGGAAGGTTTGTCAACGATTGAGAGCTGCCGGATCGGCAGCGTTACTAATAATGATAGCGCCACGACGCCGGGACAAATGCGCGCAAAAGGCCACCGTTGTTTACCCTGGATGCTCCGTTACCGGCTCTGCCTAACGGGGGTTTGCCTTTCAGTCGCTGTCGCTTTCAAGCAGCTTCCTGAGGTATTCGTTCTCCCGACGTGTCGCCTCAAGATCGAAAAGCTGATATTTGATGCAGACCCGCAGGTAATCGAGCGATTCCTGCAGAGAGTTTATGCTCTTCTCCAGCTTCTTGCGGTCGGCCTGCGCCTCTTCGGCAAGGCTGGCCAACTTCCTGTGGTGTGGATCCGCCGCTTCTCCAAATTCTTTTACTAATTCGTTGAGTCTATCTTCCAGATTTGTCTCGTCCATCACATCCCACTCCTGACAAATGCATCTCTATTTTCAAGTCACCCGGATTAGAGAATCTGCCAAGCCGGTCGCAGCCAATGTAGAGCAAATACAGCAAAACGCGTACCCAAAAGGCGGGGATAACCCCAGAAATTTGATTCGGGCGCTTTGCCCTATAAGATGCCCCGACCAGCCAGCTTATGCAAACATTTGCGCCTGGTCTGACTTTTGCCCGCCGGCGAGTATTGTGCCAATTAGGACCGGCGCGTTGTTAGAAATCAACAACCAAACTGTCCCCGCAGGTTGCAATCGAACATAACATCCCTGCAACAAAACATTTGTGCCAAACGTTGATATTCGTAAACACAACCGTTGATTTTCGGCGAGAATCCCGCCAAACGGAGATTACCGCCATTGTTGTATAGCGGAGGGATTAGCGGGGTCTTCCGAAGTTGTGGCGGCTCCGGTTGTGTTGGGGCCGCCGCAATCGGAAGTGCCGGCGGGTTCGGCTTTTTAGGTAGTCGGTTTGAGTTGTGTATCGAATATAAGGTCGAGTTTGCCCGGCTGCGGAGCGGGCAGGTCGGTCCGGCATCGCACGCATTGAGGCTGAGCAAGGCCGCGACGCTTGCCGCATGTCGGGCATTTGATGACGGGTGTATGGTTAAGCGCCAAATACGTCAGCAGTCCCGCCAGGTTGAAGAGCCCCACGAATGTAAGCCAGAAGATGAACACCGCACGCGAGGTCCGCCTGGGCCGCCCGTGCCAGGCAGCAAAGCCCACCATCAAAACGCTGATAACGAGATTCCAGGCACTTGGCCCCGGTCGCAACTGCTCTATGAGGATAAGGATTTCCCGGAGAATTTCATTGGGGCCCCTGTCGTAGTCGGAGCGCCACATCCTTATCCCGGGCATATACCACAGCAGATCATACATGGGCGGAGAGAACTGACTGACGCAACGCCGGACCTTTTCCCTGACTGATAGCCACCCTGCGGCCTGGTCGGTTAAGTCCTCGCCCGGGTCGGTCCAGCCGAACTGCGAGATCAATTCGATATTGCCGCGGTCATCGACTTTGTAGATATCGAGGCGGTGTTTCTTAGGTGCAGCTCGGTATTCGCGCCACAATTGGTCGGCATGCCTGGTGTTTCCAAGATAATTCGGTAGAGGCGGCGATTCGACGACCCACTGGCGAGACAGAAAGACGCTTTGCTCAAAAGCTGTGAATCGAATTTGACTGTTCATCCGGTCATTCCATTCTTCGGGAGTTTTTACTGTTAATGACCGGGTCATGCCTCGCATTACAAGGTGATGCTTGCGGTCTTCGGTTCGGCCTTTGGTTCGGCAGTAGAGCAGAGGCCTGTAGCCCGGGGCCGGCTCGCCGCCGATAAGCCTGATAGAATCCCATGTATAGACGAATATGTTGGTAATATCCGCATCGGGGCTCTCGAAGAGCAATTCCACTTTGCGCTTCTCGAAATTGATTTGATAGATACGCCTTTTGGTTTGCCAGAGCAGTGTCGGGCTGAAGGACTCTTTCGGGCACCATGCAAAGAAGCTGCCGAATTCGCCGAACGGCCTGACTGCGGATTTGGAGTCCTCAAATCCCGTTGCGCCGGCATAGCCGATCTTGTCGCCTCCGGCTTTGTAACCTGTGAAGAACCCTCCGTTCGGAGCGTATCTCCATATCTGAATCGTTTCGTTCTGCGATATAACCGGTATCTCCAAAGTTCGGGATAGTTCCGGCGTAATCACTTGGATTTCCTTCATACTCCGGGCATTGAAGCTGTCGCCTCCGGCATCCGCGGCCCACGAGAGGTATTTGTAGGGGCTGTCTTTGCCAATGCCCTGCCAGAGCAGATTATCGTTGGTGTCATAGACTTGTTGTTTGGCCGAATCCTCCCACTGCGAATAAAGCGTGCGACCGGGCTGATAGACCAGGTGAATCGTTCCGTCGGGCAGAACCTCCTTGAGCGAATACTTTATCCGCCGCTGCGTTTTCTCTTCTTCCGTAGGGGACAATGAGACCTGGGCGCGCTGGCCGTTCGAGAGGTGCTTGATCTTCTTCTTTCTCGATAGCTCGAAGTACTCGATCATATCGGCAAAGAGTCTCTTATCCCATTGCCCCGGGAAAAAGGCCCTTTGAAATCTCTCCAACTCGCCTATGCTCATCCAGCGAAAGAGGCGATGGCCTTCCGTGACGTAGCCTATGCGTTGGCGAATCTCAGGCGTTAGCGCCGTCGAGTCGCAGCCAAGTAGTTTCGATGAGCCTGCGGTCGGCGCTAAGAACCCCAGCATCAGTTTAATCGCGGTGGTCTTTCCCGCCCCGTTTCGCCCCACAAACCCGCAGATACATCCGCGTGGCGCCTTCAAGTCCAGGTGGTCCACGGCCAAAGTGCTGCCGTAGTATTTCGTAAGGCCCTGAGTCTCTAATACTATCTCATTCATCGCTTTGGTCTCTTTGCTCTTTTGATTTCTTAACGAACTTCGCCAGGCGGCCCTCGAACAGCTCCCCCAAATCGTGGGTGCCCAGACCCAAATTCAGCCCTCGGGCAATGAGCGTATCCATTCTCTCGGTGAGGATATTGACATCCGCGGCATCGCCCTTGCGCAGCTTCGGGTCGCTGACGAACGTGCCCGAACCGGTCTTGGTGGTCACGAGCCCTGACTGCTCCAGGGAACTATACGCCCTGGCGACCGTATTGGGATTGATTACAAGCTCGGCGGCGAGTTTTCTAACGGCCGGCAGTTTGTCGCCACTGGTCAACTCGCCTCGCGCGATAGCCTCGCCTATCTGCTCGACAACCTGAACATAAATAGGTTCACCCGACCCCGGCGATATTTGTATCCACAAAGCCATTGCTGCTATCTATCCCCCGTTTGCAAGTCTTTCTGATCGTTTAACATTTCGTTTCCACAAGTGCACTAATACCATTAGTACATTATGTACTATTCATCGGCCTTCCGCAAGCATTTTGTAAAAAAATTTTCAAAACTCTTAACTATAGTGCTGCTAAGCACTTAGCAAGCCAATAGCACCCTATCCTTTGACACTGAACAGAGTTATCTTGCATCAGAAAAGAGAACGGTTCGGAGAAACGAACAGCAGAAGAGTATTCTGCAAAGTTGGACGGTATCTTCAGAAAAGCGGCCATGGCAGGTTCATAGCTTTTCCCGATGAACGCAACATTACGTTTTTGGGTTTGTTACTCGTCCTATGAACAGGATGCTGCCGGTTTGCTTGTGGCGGATTACGAACAGGAAGGGATGGTCGGCGCGGAAGACCGGCGGGCGATCCATCGGCATGGACGTTAAGCTTATCGCCACCCCCGTTGCGGCGGCAGCCTCGGTTCCCTCTTCATTTACCTCGACGTATGCCTCGTGGACCACCGCTGAAATGAAAAGGTCCTTCCTCCCGTTCATCCCCGATAAGTCCGCCGCACCGGGCGCAAAGGCATCGCTCATCCCCATCGTTTTCAACACCGAAGCCATGGAAAATTGGCTCGTCATCTTGAACTTCGGAATCGAGACAACCACCTTGCGCTCTTGAAGCCCGCCCAGCCAATCCGAAAGGCTCCCGACGGTCAGCTTTTCCTCCAAATCGCGCAGCTCATCACTTTCCTTCGGCAGCAATATGATCATCGACATCTCATTCTCGGCGTAGGGCAATTCAAGCGCCTGCAACGTCTCAGTCTCGGCGTATTTGAACTTGTCGCTTTGATTCATCATCGGGACATCGACCTTCTTGCCGTCGGCCAGGGTAAACGGACCCGGGTGTGTCGCGGCTTCTTTGAACGGCGCCGCCCAGGCGCCTTTGAAGTATATGGCGTTTGTCAGCACCAGCCGAGTCATTGCGTTGAGCACTCCCGGCTTGATAAGCTCCTTGATCTTGCTCTTGGTCTTCTTCTCCACCCACGCGTTGATAGTCGTGCGCGCCTTCTCCGTAGCTGCGATAAAATCGACCTCACTGAGCCGGCCGCCATAGCTCGTCTCAACTACTTCAAGGAATCCGTCGAGGAAATCATAGCCCTTCTGGCCCCACAGGGCGTTGGCCACGCTAAGCTCATACCCTTTCTTGTCCGTCTCCGTCTTCAAACCCTTTTGCAGTTCCCCAAAGGCTGCGGCAATTCGCTCATTGCTCAGAAGCCTCCCCTCACCGCGAGAGGACGGCCTGTCCTGGCTGTCGCTGTCGAGCTGCTTGTCGTCTTCGGCCGGGAAATGCAGCACTTGCGCCATTTGCGATGCCGTTGCGCCACGCGCGCCGCTGTATGTCATCGCTAATGCCGTCGAGATACTGTACGGCGAGAAAAACAGGTTCCCTTCGTTGCCGCGAAGCTTTGCATAAAGCTCAAGGGCGAACCGGTTGTTTCCTTCCACGACAGCTTGCGTATCTTTCCGTTCACTCGCTGCCGGTCGCTCGCCGGCAATGCAGATAATAACAACCGCTGCAAGAATCCCCGCCAAGCATTTACTCGCGTTCATTTCGTCGTCTCCTTATTCTCTACACGTTCTTATGAGTTCCGCAAAATTGCAGGTTAGGCCTAACCTGCAATTTTGCAGAAGCCTTTTTTGCGTTCTTCACCGGCAAAACGCGGCTGAACTTAATATTGACAAGACCGAACTTCTCAAGTATTATATAATTGCGTATAGTCAGGCTGCGAAGAATTTTTTTTAAGAGGACCGAAACATGAACTCTGGGGATGACAGCCTCATACGGCAGTACAAATGGCACATTGTGATCGTTTGCGCGGTATTGGCGGTCGTGGTTCTGCTGATGCTCACAACCGACCTCTTCGAGCCGTCTGAGACAAGTACGTTTCGTCAGCTCCTGCTGATGCTCGGCGGCCTGATGTTTCTGGTGGCGCTGCTGACCATGCTCTCGAGGGTCTTCAAGATACTCGACGCCCTTCGAGAGAACAGCGCCAAACTTGAAGGCGTCGCCGGGGCGCTTGAGAAGATCAGCACAGGACTGGCTCAAATCAACCACAGCACCCGCGTCAGCGAAACCGCCAAGTCGATCGCATTTCGTGACGCCGACAGGCTCTCTCTGCGACAGGCCGTCTTCGAAAAGCTCCAGATGCAGGATTTCGACGGCGCCAAGACTGTAATCGATGAGATTGCCCGGCGCCCGGAGTACAGCGACTTGGCCGAGGACTTGAGGCAGCAGGCCGAGAAGTACCGCACCGCAACGGGTCAGGAGCGAACGAATCAAATGATCGCCCACATTGACAAGTTAGTGGATGACTGTCAGTGGATCCAGGCGAGCAACCAGATTGAAGAACTGATAAAGGCATCTCCGGACAGCGACCGGGCAAAGTTAATGCGACAGAACCTGCTCGACAAGAAGGAAGAGCGAAAACGCATCCTTCTCGCCGCCTGGGACGACGCCGTGCACCAGCAAGAGACCGACCGCAGCCTCGAAATCCTCAAGGAGCTCGACCACTATCTTACGCCCAATGAGGCCCTTGCTCTGCAGGAAACGGCAAAAGACGTCTTTAGAGCAAAGCTCCACAACCTCGGCGACCAATTCTCACTCCTGATTACTGAAAAGCACTGGAACAGCGCCCTCCAAATCGGCCAGCAGATTGTCGATGACTTCCCCAACAGCAAAATGGCCGAGGAAATCCGCACCAAGATGGACGTCCTCCGCCAAAACGTCCAGATGCAGAACAGTTGACAGCGGAGCTGTTTCAAAACGCCTGATGGCTTTCTCGTCCTACGCCCTACAAGTGTGCAACGTCTATTTTTAGGTTATTTCGAAGCCCCCGGGGCCGTGGCAATCTCAAAATGTTACGCTGGAACTTTTTCAACAGCCCCATAGAACCTCCCGGTGCCCCAATTCCAGCAATATCTCACCGCCCTCGCTGGCAAGGCATACCCTAAAGTGGGAAAAATATTTTCATTGTTTCCTATTTTTGTGTTGACATGTCTGTTCGGGGGGGGGGTAATTTGATGGTTGCAACATTGATTCTTGGACAACGCGAGACGTTTATTGACATAATGTTCGGCCGGGCCGGCTTGCTTGTGACGGCGGGCTATCTGCGAAGATTGGCCGGGTGTATTTTGCGGGCGAACCCGTCGTTTGTTGTTGAAATGGCATTGATTTGGGAGGTATGAGCAATGCGCAGGAGAATACATTTCGCGGTTATCTTTTTGGCGTTGATCCCGGCCATTGGGCGGGAGGGCGCGGTTAGCGACGTAGCGGGGCAGCTCGCAGAGGCCGACAGATTGGCGAGCGCCGGCAATTACGACCAGGCCGAGCAGCTTTACACGACCATTGCCGCAGGCCAGGCGGGGACGGACTACGGCTTGGATGCCCAGGAGAAGCTCACGTGCCTTTACGCAACGTGGGGCAAGGAACCGGAGGCGCGAGCCGGGCTGGAGAAGCTGCTTGCGGACTATTCGCAGCACGAACGGATAGCCACCGCCGTTACGCACGTGGCGGATACTTATCGCGCGAGGCAGAATCATCAAAGGGCCTGCGAAATCTACGCCGACGTGATCGAGGGCTGGCCTGAGGATGAGCACGCGATGTGGTCGCAAATGGGATTGACTATCTCGTATGCCTCTCTGGGCAATGATGCTG
>DATEBC010000067.1:0-2485 GCA_035288065.1 Sedimentisphaerales bacterium
GAAGCGATACCAGGCAAGCGAAGAGTACAAGGGTGATTTGCCGGTGGCCAAGGCCACCGAAGCGCCGAAGCCGGAGAAGAAAAAGCCTGAGGCAAAGGCGCTGAAGAAAGACGCCGAAACCGCCAGCCATATTGACAGACTGCTTAAGGCCAAGCAAAAGGCCAAAGACCGCAAAACAGATGACAAGGAGCGCGGATAAGGAATAGAAGTTTAGGAGATTAGCAAGATGACAAAAGAAATGAGTAATGTTGAAGATAAGTGTCGGGACTTTCGTAACAAATTCGATGCGCTGCGCAAGGAGATTGGCAAGGTGATCGTCGGCCATGAGGACATCGTCGAGAACGTGCTGGTGTGCCTGTTCTGCGGGGGGCACGTTCTACTCGAAGGGGTGCCCGGGCTCGGCAAGACACTGTTGGTGCGGACGCTCAGTTCGGTATTCTCGCTGGAGTTTCGGCGTATTCAGTTCACGCCTGATTTGATGCCGGCGGATATCATGGGCACGAATATCGTGATGGAAGACCATGCCAGCGGCAGACGTCGGTTCGAGTTTCAGCGGGGGCCGATATTCGGGCAGATCATCCTGGCCGACGAAATTAACCGGGCCACGCCAAAGACGCAGTCGGCTATGCTGGAGGCTATGCAGGAGCACTCGGTGACCAGCGGCGGAGAGGTCCGCAAATTGCCTGAGCCTTTTATCGTCTTGGCGACCCAGAACCCGATCGAGCAGGAAGGCACTTATCCGCTGCCGGAGGCGCAATTGGACAGGTTCTTCTTCAAGCTGCTGGTGCCGTACAGCAACCGGCAGGAGCTTCGCGGCATCATCGACCGCACGACCACCGGCGCCGATCCGCAGGCCGGCGAGGTTCTAAATGCCGAGCAGATAATGCAGGCACAGGAGCTGGTCAGGCACGTTGTGATTGCCGAGCACGTCCAGGACTACGCAATTCGCCTGGTTTTGGCGACGCATCCGCAGGGCGAATTTGCGGCGGAGACGACGAATCGCTTTGTCAGGTTCGGCGCGTCGCCGCGAGGCGTTCAGGCGTTGGTGCTCGCAGGCAAAGTGCGGGCGATGCTCGATGAGCGGTATCACGTCAGCTTCAGCGATATTGAGGCGTCGCTCATGCCGGCCCTGCGCCACCGGATTCTGCTGAACTTCGAGGGCCAGGCAGAAGGAGTCACCACCGATGAAGTGCTCAAGCAGATACTTCAAAGCACGCCGAAGGCGCTGGAGCAAAAGCTGAACGTTCCGTAGGTCAGAAGACAGGAGACAGAAGACAGAAGAGCCGGGAGCGTAAGCGACCGGGTGAGACACAATACGAGAGACGAATGTAGAATGTAGAAATACGCAATACGACATACGAGTTTAGATTCGAGACGTTATGGAACGAGGTAAGACGATAACTGCACGAAAGAGACTGACGGACCTGCTTGATCCCGAGTTCATGAATCGGCTGGACTCGCTGGACCTGCTCAGCAGGAAGATTCTGCAGGGCAAGCTCCAGGGCGAGCGGCGGTCTAAGCGACGGGGCCAGAGCGTAGAATTCGCCGACCATCGGCCTTATGTGGTCGGCGACGATTTGCGATTTGTCGATTGGAATATATACGGCCGGCTTGAGCAGCTATTCTTAAAGTTATTCATAGAAGAGCAGGACCTTACCGTGCACGTGATGGCCGACGCCAGTGCGTCGATGAGCGTGGGGGAACCCTCCAAGGAGCTTTTCATCAAGAAGCTGGCCGCGGCTCTGGGGTATGTCAGCTTGGTCAATAATAACCGCGTGACTCTCAGTATGTTCGCCGATGGGGTCGTCGGGCAGCTTGCAAATATGCGCGGGCGCAACTACCTTCACCAGATGGCCGATTTTCTTCTGACTGGGCAGTGCGACGGGCCGTCGCAGTTCGAGTCGGCGTGTCGGCAAATAGCCGCCTCGCGGATCGGTTCGGGAGTGATGATCGTATTGAGCGATTTCCTGTTCAAGGAAGGCTATGACGCGGCCCTGCGGAGGCTTATCGGCAGACAGTACGATCTCTACATTATTCAGGTGCTCAGCCCGCAGGAGCTATCGCCCGATTTCGGAGGGGATTTGAAACTGATGGATATCGAAGACGCCGACGCCGCCGAGGTCACCGTCAGCTCGGCCCTGGTCAAATACTACAAACGGAATCTTGCGGCTTATTGCAATGAATTGAAGGATTTTTGCACTCGCCGCGGGGCGGTTTATGTGCCGGCAAATTCGGCCGACTCCGTCGAATCGCTTGTGCTGAACTACCTGCGGCGGATTCGGCTTCTTCGTTAGCATCAGAAGACAGAAAACAGGAGACAGAAAACAGAAGAGCCGGGAGCGTAAGGGCGTGTTGCCCAAATAGGCTTGGGGACAGCAATTTGATACAATATCTTCTATTCACGATTTTTTTGTGAATTGCTCTTTGAAAAATAGATATTCGCCCACATTACCGCTGAAAAACCATAATTGACGGCAATGACGCC
>DATEBC010000068.1:0-4345 GCA_035288065.1 Sedimentisphaerales bacterium
ATTCCGATGCTCATCTCGTTTTTGCGACTGATAACATGTCCTGCCTGCTGTCTCAATTAGCTCTTCTGAGTTCGGTGTTATCGCCAGAAGTTCTACCTTCATCGTTTATCTCTGTTTATCTCTTCACTTATTTTTACGCCCGATTTTTTATATATCCACGCGCCAAAAATATGCCGTACATCCAACAGAATGAACAATCTTGTTCTTATCTACGGCTATCTGATTAGGGCATATTTGCCCACATTTATCGTAGCCGGTGCAATTGGCTTCATCTATTTTTATTATATTTCTAAGAACCATAATTTGTGCCTGTCATTGCTCAATTACTTTGTCTAACAGTTCGAACATTAAGGATGGTTTATTTGTTTTAGCCCGCTATAAAGATACCTATACATCTGTACCGACGTTTCTGACGGCCAGTAGTTAAATGCCCGGCCTACTTGTGCGGAAAAGAAAAATGTCGCCACAGTTATCACCCCATAAGTAAGAGCTGATATCCTTATTTTTTCCTTGGGTAAGCACATGCTAATTGCTCGTCGAACTCTGCATGCTCCGACACAGCTAAAACAGGCTGTACACTCTACCGAGTGAACCGTTTTCTTCTCATCAACAGGTATTTGATTCGGGCAAGCCAGACTGCACTTACCACAGCCTATACACTTTTCTCTATCTCGGCGAATCGCAGCCGGACTCAACGCAGAAAAAAGACCCAAAAGTGCCCCATAGGGACACAAATACCGGCACAAGAAGTTCTTAAAAAGTAGCGAAAGAAACCCCAGCACTATTATAACCGTCAGCGCCGTAACGCTGATATTACTGAAGAGAAGATACATTTTTACATCAGCAATTCTGTTGTAAGGGCCATAAATAAATTGCCGAAGCCCTGCGGTAGGCATCATCAAAATACTGTATAGAAAGAAGCCCAGCAGTCCGTATTTGAGTGACCGTAAGACCCAATCAAGCCACATCGGCATCGAGAGGTTTCGTCCCAACAGCGTCCTTCCGGTTTTGTGTGCCCACTCAGCCGCCGTGCCGATTGGACAGACCCAACTGCAGAAACCTCGCCGGATGAGCAGCGCCAAGACCAGCGTCAAAGCAAAAATCAGCAATCCGGCAGGATGCACACGATTTGCTATGCCCGTCTTCGCGAGATACGTTAAGCTCATCAAAGAACTTATCGGCAGATACGCTTCAACGGCGGCCGGACGAGGCTTGATCGGACTGCCGACCGGCTCGGCCAGACAAAGCACAAAGTTCCGAAATTGAAAGCCAAGAAGTATGGAGAAAACGACGAAACCTATTTGCACAGCGGGGCGCAACCAGTCGTGATGCTGCTCGTTGAGCCCGCGTCTGCCGTCGTCGGGCAGAGGACAATTATTTCTACCATCATCAGACACTGATGAAAACTTCCTTTCTCAACCCGGCTACTCCGATCCTTTCCACAACATTTGCCGTACGCTCGCCGTCCCTGGCATGCCGAGCGATCCTGTTAAGAAGGCTTCGGACTGTTTCTACCATAGCAGATGCGTCGACAATGCACAACTCTTCGGTCCATCGCGGATGCCTTCCCATTCTACCTCCCACTAAAATCCGAAATCGTAATCCGGGGGACCCTATAACTCTCTCTGGGCACTGATTAATACATTGTCCGCAGCCGACGCACCTGTTCGCGAGTATCTGTGCCTTACCGTCCACCAGGATTATTGCTTCTTCTCGGCATACCTTTTCACACCAGCCGCATCCATTACAGCTTTGGCCAACCCCGGTGGGAATCATAATCGCTATAATTCCCACATCTTTTGTTTGGGGCTCCGTGCAGGCATTCGGACAGGCAGCCAGCGCCAGCCTGAGTCCTGGATGATGTGACGCTCTGTGGCCCTTGTGGTCGCTTGCCATTCCAACATGGATCGCCTCTTTGACCATACCTTCTATGGTCTCTAGTATTGGTTGTCCCTTGGCCAGACTATGCGGGCAACCGCCTGCCGTTCCGCGACAGAATTTGTAGCCACAAGGGCGCCTTTGCCTTAGCTTCTCGCCGTTATTACTCATGCGTTTTCAAGTGTGTTCCTCAGTGTCGCCGGAACAAGCTGGACAGTGTGCCGGCGTGAAATCGTTGAACCGCTTTCCTACACCCGCGGCTATTTGGCCAGAATCTTGGCCAAGTCCTCGTCGGGCGAGCCGATGGGCTTGATATTGTACTTATCGACGAGGACATTCAGAACATTGGGGCTGATGAAGGCCGGCAGGCTCGGTCCGAGACGTATGTTTTTTATGCCCAAATAGAGCAACGTGAGCAGGATGGCGACGGCCTTTTGCTCATACCAAGATACTATCAGCGAAAGGGGCAGGTCGTTGACTCCGCATCCGAAGGCCTCGGCGAGGGCGAGTGCGATTTTGACGGCTGAGTAACAGTCGTTGCACTGGCCGGTATCAATCAGACGTGGAATCCCGTCAATATCGCCGTAGTCGCGGGCGTTGATTCGATACTTGCCGCAGGCGGCGGTGAGGATTATGCAGTCGTCGGGCACCTTCTCGGCGAATTCCGTAAAGTAGTTGCGACCCGGCTTTGCGCCGTCGCAACCGCCGATAAAGAAGAAGTGGCGGATTTTTCCGGCCTTTACGGCGTCGATAATCTTGCCCGCAAGGCCGAGCACAGCCGTGTAGTGGAAGCCCGTGCTCAGCGTCCCCCGCGGATTCTCAGACAGCGGCGGCAAAGAGAGAGCCTTTTTAATAACGGCGCTAAAGTCCGTCCCCTTGATGTGCGTAACGCCGGCACAACCGGCTATCCCGCAGGTGAAGATTCTGCCTATATAAGAATCCTTAGGGATCGTGATGCAGTTGGTGGTGACCAGAATGGCGCCGCTGAATTCATCGAATTCTTTTCTTTGGTTCTGCCAAGCCGTGCCGTAGTTGCCTACAAGATGCTTGAACCTTCGCAGCTCCGGATAGCCGTGGGCCGGGAGCATTTCACCGTGGGTATAGACGTTGATGCCTTTGCCTTCGGTCTGCTTGAGCAGCTCGTGGAGATCGAGCAGGTCGTGACCGGTAACGACGATTCCTGGCCCTGCCTTTGTGCCCGTGGGAACGGTTGCCGGTGTCGGATTGCCGAACGTCGAGGTGTGAGCGTTGTTGAGCATTTCCATTGTGCGCAGGTTCATCTCGCCGGCTTTTAAGACAAGCTCGAGATAGCGATTGATGTCGAAATCGACATTCGTGAGCGTCGCGAACATCGCCTCGTGCATGAATGCGTCAACCTGCTCATCCCTCTGTCCCAGCTCGCGGGCATGATACGCGTAGGCGGCAATACCTTTTAGCCCGAATATGAGCGTATCCTGGAGCGATTGGATGTCCTCATCTTTGCCGCAGACGCCTCTTTTTGTGCATCCGGTGCCGCCTGTGGTTTGCTCGCATTGATAACAAAACATGAATTCCCCTTTCACTTATTGCTTTTTCATTATGCCCGCGAGCACTTCCTCGAGGGCCTCAATTTCGTTTACCGGCTTTCTGCAAACATAGTTTTCACAGACAAAGGCGGTCAGTTTGCCGCCTATCGGAAGTTGCCCTTCCAGAAATGGGACTACTTTTTCGATCTCTCTGCCGGCTTCTCCTGGCGGATGCAGAATCAGCACGGCGTTCGGCAGGAATCTTCCGCGAATGAGTTTAAGCATTTCTTTTGTCTGCGTCAGCTCGCTGTTGCCGGCAATGATGATTTCCTGAGTCGGACCTATCCGCAAATCAAGGGCGTTTAGCATAGCGTTGAGCGATATGGGCGATTGGGTCAATTGGGCAGAGAAACTCTCGATGAGCTCAGCGGCACGATCGGTAAGCTTATCGTCCATTGTCATAAGGCCGAGCCTCAGCAAGGCAAACGCGGCCACCGAGTTCCCGCTTGGGACCGCCCCATCGTAGGCCGGCTTGCTGCGAATGATCAGTCGCTCGGCGTCCTTCGCGGTAAGGTAGAATGCCGCGTCCTGCTCATCGCCGAAGAGGTCAATCATCTGCATCGCCAGCGTTCGTGCATCAACGAGCCATTTTGCATCGAAGGTGGCCTCATACAAGTCCAGCAGGCCCAGCACAAGGAAGGCGTAGTCGTCGAGAAATGCCGGCTCGACCGCCCTGCCGTCGCGATAGAATCGCTTCAATCGGCCGTTTTCGCGCAGGGTGGACAACACAAAATCTGCGGCCCTTTTCGCGGCATCGACATACCTTTGTTCCTCCAGGGCCGCCCCGCCATAGGCCAGCGAAGAGATCATCAGCCCGTTCCAGCCGGCAATTATCTTGTCGTCTCGATGCGGACGGGGCCGTTTAGAGCGATGGGCCAGCAGCCTGGTCGGAGCCTGCGACA
>DATEBC010000069.1:0-4194 GCA_035288065.1 Sedimentisphaerales bacterium
TACCCAAAAGAAAGCCGAACCGCTCGAAAAAATGTTCGTCTGTGGAGATTTTGCCCTCGCCGACGGATTCATCGATGTCTTGAACAGGCAGCTTGCCGTCGAAACCGTCTTGTGGAACCCCTTCCATAAGATGCGCTGCGACACGGGCCGCGACCACAGGGCTATGCTGCAGAAAAACATGCTCCACAAAACCGGGCCCGCAATGGCCGTCGCCGCGGGCCTTGCCATGAGGATGATTTGATATGTTCACCATTGACCTACTCAAAGGAACGGGCCTTCCCGAAAAAGGAAGAGCGAGAAATATGGCCGTGGTTGCCCTTGCCGGCGCCGTTCCCGTTGCAGTGGCAATAGTAATGTTCGGATTCTATCTCCACGGCAGAATCGATATGACGATTCGGTCGGCCGAAATAGACAGGTGGAAGGCAAAGACAGCCGGCTTGGCCGACGCCATAGACTCGCAAAAAGAGCTGGAGCGCGACAAGACCGCTTATAGCGCGTCCCTCGCTGAAATCGGACGCGCTATAGGCCATCATACTCAATGGTCTCCCATTCTGGCCGCGGTAGTGAGCAACATGCCTGAATCCGTCGTCTTGACCGCCCTTGAAGTAAAGCAGCACGCCGTAAGAATGAATGTCGCTGCAAAAGATGACCCAAAAAAGACAAAGGATATTTCTGTCCCCGCATCGATGCTGAAGATGAGTGTCGCGGCAATGCCCCAGTCCGACGCCGACAAGGAGGTCAGAGAATTCCGAGCCAGGCTGCTCGCCTCAGATTTGCTCGGGCCGAGGCTGGAGGACATAACAGTCTCACAAAAGGCCGATGAGCTCAACGAACTCGATGTCGTCTCTTATGAGATAAACTGCCTCTTCAAACCACAATTGTAACGGGCCTTATATGAAGTCTAATAGAAAGAGATACTACACGACAATTGGCCTGGTATGGGCTGCTTGCGCCATTCTCCTTTTCTTCGTCTATCTGCTTGTCCTGCGACCGCAAAATGAAGAAAGAAGGAGCATGGCCAATCAACTGGCTAACGAGATAAAGGCGCACGATGCCGCGGTTAAAGCCCAGGAGCATGAAGCTCAGGACGCCCTGAGAACACAACTGCAAAACCTGCAGACGGAATTGAAGGTCTTCGCCATAGATTCCGGCGAATCGGCAAATCTGACTTTCGATATCAGTCAGTTGGCCTCTCAACGGCAGATCGAAGCCTTCAGTATCAAGAGCCGCGACGCGCGAAGCATCTCGGATAGCTCCGAATTCACCCACGTGGGCGAGAACTACTTTGACGTCGGTTTTGTCTGCGGCTTTAGCCAGTTCGCGGGCTTCCTCTCCGCTTTGGAGAGACACGAGCCGGCTATGCTTGTTGACGAGTTCGCAATAACGCGATCCGAAGAGTCCGAGAAGGGTCATCACGCCAAGCTGAACCTGGCGGTTCTAGTTGTAAAAAAATAACTCAAACTGACTTAATTTTGTTTTTTTTGACACGGATTTACACAGATTAACACTGTTCTTCATATATTTGGATACCTGCTTTCGCAGGTATGACAAGGCGAATCGGTCGGTTTGAGTAAGTAATTCGATTTGGTTGATGAGGTTACGCAATAATCTCACGAGACGTTAATATGAGAACAATAGCAATTGCAAATCAGAAGGGCGGATGCGGCAAAACCACCACCGCCGTTAATCTGGCAGGCGCCTTGGCAATCCTCGGCAGCCGCACGCTGCTGGTCGATCTCGACCCGCAGGCCCATTCAACGCTCGCATTCGGCTTTGGCCCCGAAAATCTCGATAAAACCATTTACCACGCTATTACAAAAACAGACCTGCCCGTTTGCAGATCTCAAATCCCAATTTCAAAAGCCGTGCTCAGAACGAGCATCGAAACCTTGAATCTCGTGCCGAGCAATATTCTGCTCTCCGGCATCGAGTTTGAGCTTGCCAAGCTCCCCGGCAGAGAGTACGTCCTGACCCAGCAGCTCAGCAGTCTCGCCGGCGATTATGATTTATGCGTTATTGATTGTTCTCCGTCGCTCAGCCTGCTCACGTTGAACGCCCTCGTTGCCGCAAGCGATATCGTTGTGCCCGTCCAGACGCAGTACTACGCCCTCGAGGGACTAAAGCAGCTGCTCGAGACCATAGACATCGTCAGAGAGAGATTCAACCCCAATCTCGCGGGCTTCGGCATTCTCCTTACCTTTGTCGAAAAAAGAATCGCTTTGAGCAGGCAGGTGCAGCGCCAGATGCGTGAATTCTTCGGCAATCTCGTCTTCGATACGGTTATTCACAGGACTACGAGACTTGCCGAGGCCCCCAGCGCCGGAGAGTCCGTCTTGACCTACGATCCAAAAAGCAAAGGCGCGCTTGAATACACGGCCTTGGCCCGGGAAATTATCGCCAAGAAAATTGCCGGCCGCGCTGCGGTTCCGCTGCAATTCGCGCACACGCAGACCATTGCGACTTGCGCCGCTCAGCCCGCATTAGCAGGCCCGTGAAACACCTTGATTCGAAACAACAAATCCTCGATACGAGTTTGAGGCATAGAAAAGATGAGAACAATAGCAATAGCAAATCAAAAAGGCGGCTGTGGCAAGACTACTACCGCCGTCAATCTCGCGGCCGCTATTGCGTATAGAGGCGTCCGAACGCTTATTGTCGATCTCGACCCTCAGGCGCACTCAACTATCGGACTGGGCCTGAACCCCGACAGGCTCACAAAGACTGTTTACGATGTCCTCACAAGCGCTCAGACGGACTTCACGCAAGTCATAACCGACACCAATATAGAAACGCTCAAACTCGCCCCCTGCAATATCCTCCTTGCCGGCGCCGAGCTTGAGCTGACGCTCGTATTCGGAAGAGAGTTTGTCCTCGGCGAAAAGCTCACCCAGGTTAGCGATCAATTCGACGTCTGCATTATCGACTGCCCGCCGTCGCTGGGAATGTTGACCCTCAACGCCCTGATCGCCAGCACCGACATCGTAGTGCCCGTTCAGGCCCACTACTACGCGATGGAGGGCCTCAAGCAGCTTCTCGAAACCGTCAGCATTGTCAGGGAGCGCTTCCACCCCTGCAGCGTCAGGATACTCGGCCTGCTGCTTACCTTCGTCGAGGATAGGACGACACTGAGCAAGCAGGTGCAGCAGCAGATGAGGGAATTCTTCGGAGACCTCGTTTTCAACACGGTTGTGCACAAAACCGTCAGATTGGCCGAAGCTCCAAGCGCCGGCGAATCTATTATCACTTACGACCCGAAAGGCGCGGGCGCTGCGGAATACATGGCTCTCGCCGCTGAGATACTCAACGGAGCAACACGCGCGGCGCCGCAAGAGAATAAACAAGATACGGAGGACGATGATACCCAGGCTGAACAAGCCAAGGAGATAGAAAATGGCGGACAAGAGTAATAAGAAAAGGTCAGGACTGCACAAGGAGATATCGTCGATTTTCGACGGCGTCCCGGTGCCGAGCGACCGCACCGCGGCCAAACCCCACGCCGGTCCCGAACAAGGCCAACCAGGCTACGATAGCCCCAGGCCGCCCGTCAGGCCGCCGCAGAATCCCCAGATCCCAGGCTCCTATCAGCGATTAAAGCCCGGCGCCCCTCTGTCTCCAAAGACCGCAGCCGCCGCTGCAGCGCCCGCGGGGCCGCTGCACCAGGTTCTCAAGAAGCTCTTCGCCACAACGCCCGGCGTCAGCCCCGTCAGGCAGAAAGCCGCCGTGCTGCTGATACCGGTATTGCTCCTCGCCCTCGTTTTCTTGCTTTCAAGGGCATTCGATATATCTCTCTTCAAAACAAAACAAACTGCGCCGCCTAAGCCGGTTATCCCTGCCGGCGCAGCTTCAACAATCGAGATTGCCTGGCAAAAGCCCGATCCTTACCCGGCCAGCCTCCGAGACCCGATGCAGCTTACGGACGAAATGGCCGCACAGATAAATGCCCAGGCTCAAGCGAAGGTCGATGCCGTCACACGGAACCAGGCAAATATAGACACAACAGAACCACAAACAACCGCGGAAGAGGAATTGTCCGTAACAGGAATTCTTTTCAGCGACGACAATCCCGCCGCCGTCATCGGCACGCGAATAGCGCACGTCGGAGATATTATAGCCGGCGCCAAAATACCGAAAATTAACAAAAAAAGCGTCGAGTTTGAAAAGGACGGCCAAACCTGGACAAAAGCCGTCGAACCA
>DATEBC010000070.1:0-2854 GCA_035288065.1 Sedimentisphaerales bacterium
ACATTGCAGCAAGAAGCAAAGGCATGGTATCGTAAACGGAATGCCAATCAGAAAGCTGTGGACTGGCAGTTTACCAGCGATGACGCAAGGGTTAAGTTGAAGAAATTGTACCCACAAATTCAAATGTTATGAGGTACTAGAACCCCAAAGCCAATTGGCGATGCAATCCTCAATTGGGTGACTTCCATCTTCAAGCTGTCAATTACTATTTCTACAAAAAACGATTGCACTTCACCTTCGGTTGGTTTGTATAACATCAAGAACTTCTCGAACCGATTATTGTCCAACTTACTGTTGTCCATCGGGATCATGCTGGATCCGACAAGCCCCACCACAGGAATCCCCACAACGCTGTATTTGCTGGATTCGACTATAACACTGGACTTGATGTCAATATTCAATCCCTGCTCAGACAGTAAACCGAAAATACTGGCACCTTCTTCTGAGAGAAAGAAATCCTGTAAAGAATAAGCCAAATGCGTATCAAACTCGATAGGAGTCTCTTCTTCCGAATACACTCTGAAAACACATTTTTCAGTTCCGTTGGTTCCGGGATGCATTGCCTTGCCTGACTCAGCTGCAAAAGCAGTGTTAATGCCAAAAGCAACGATGCCAGATGCTACAATAAGGGCGATTAATCTCTTTTGCATGAAAGGCGCTCTATCTTCTGTACTATACATTAGATAATCCTCCTAATTTTCAGACAATTGATAATTCGCACATTACTCAACCCGCGCGGTTCCACAGCGGCAAGAACCATAAGGTCTTGGCGCTTATAACCTTCCACTATTTTCTTATTATGAGCCCAGCGAGAAGCGTGGCTCGCATAACGTGCCGTTTCTCTCCTTGTAGCCAGATGCTTCACCGTTCGACTTAGCATGGGAAGCAAAAATCGCTCAGACTGCACTTCCAAACATTTCCAAGAAAAGAACAGCCGCCCAAAAGGTAGCGTTAGTACCTAATTCATCAAGAAGTGGTTGTCAAGGATATTTTTTTCCAAGGACGCCTTTTTCACACTAATATCAGCGTAAGTGTTTGTCTGGGGGGCACTTATGTTGAAGAAAAAATCTTTGGCCCAATCTGGCATTTCTCCCTCCAACCACTTCGGTGTGTAACGAAGACTTCGAGTTTCACAATAACAGTAAACTCTCCCTGCAATTGTGTGCAATTGAAGCCTCTCTTTGGGAAGTGTTGCCGCTCAGACGACGGGGCCGTAGCGGGGGCCTATTTTCTGGGCGATTTCTTTGCCCAGCGTCAAAAGTCCGGCTCGCTGCTCTTCTGTCAGGGGTTTGTATCTGCGGGCGAACTCGACGTTTTGGATGGCCTGCTCGACGGTATATGGGCCGATGACCGCTGCGTGGACGCCTTTCAGGTCGAGCGCGTATGCCAGGGCGTGCGGCATGTTGGCTGGGTCGGTGACGCAGCCGACGTAGCCCTTGCCGTGGTTGGGGAAGCCGCCCTTGATGCCGACATAGACCTTCATAGCAATGCAGCCGACGTTGCGCTTAATCGCTTCGGGCAGGACCTTGCCCTCGAAGTCGTAGATATTCCTGTCGGCGTAGTTCATCACGCACATAAGCACGTCGATCTGGTCGGTCCGGATCATTCGGATGAAGTTGGCGGGCCGGTTATGGCCGGAGATTCCGATGAACCGGATCTTGCCGAATTCCTTCTGTTTAAGCAGGTATTCGAGCACGCCGTCTTTGGCCAGAACGCGATCGAGGTTCTTGCTGCCGATGCTGTGGATATGCACGAGATCGAGATGGTCGGTCTTCAGCGTGGTCAGCGATTTGCTCAGGGATTGCTCAGCGGCTTTGGCGCTGTCGGTGGAGACCTTTGTCACGACGAACAGCTTGTCGCGGCGTTTGGGGATAAGGTGGCCGAGTATCTCCTCTGCCTCGCCGTAGATTCTTGCGGTGTCGATGTATGTCAGCCCGCGATCTATTGCCTCACCGAAGACCTTAATGCCTTCCTCCACTTCGACGGGCCCTTCGCCCAACGGCGCCGTGCCGAGGCCGAGGATAGGAATCTTCTGGTTGGTCCGCCCGAGTACGCGAGTGGGCAAGGCCCCGGTCGCATCTTTGACTTCCGACGCCAGAGAAGGCAGTAGAACGGCCGCGCTTGTCCCTGCGACCACGCCCTGGAGAAACTTACGACGTGTGATTTGATTGCGTGTGTCCATAATCATTAATTCCTCAATGAGATTACCATTGCCGCGTTATCATATCAAAAAGTCCAGAGCACGGCATCAAATAATCCCGATTGGACCCTACTACCTCGTAACAATCGAAATGGCTAGGCCATGGCTTAACCACTGTGGGCATCATCGTGAGGCGCTTCGGTGCCGGAACAGCCTCTATCCTTTGCTACTCTGCGAAGTTGCTACTCTGCGAAGTTGCTACTGCTACTCTGCGAAGTCCGCTACGTAGCACGAGCGCGGGGTAGGAGATTGCCACGTCGCCCCTTAGGGGAGGCTCTTCGGCCTCCTCGCAATGACGAGGTGCACAAGACCAAGTGTTACGGACTACTATGGGCGTATAAGACCTGAAATCTGTTGAACCGGCAGCCTTCGGAGGGTATAAGTAGTGGACGTGTTTTGCCTGCTGAGAAGTCTTTTCTTCGGCAGTGTTGCCGGGGCTATGGACTCTATTTCCGCAAGCCGGCCCTGCAAACAGGATACACTTGGCGAATATGGAATGGGTTGCCATGCCTGGCATCGGACCTAACGACATACAGGATATAATTCTCGATTCGATAACCGAGGGAGTTTTTACCGTAGATTCGAGCTGGCGGATTACCTCTTTTAACCGGGCGGCAGAGGAAATCACAGGTGTGCAGCGCAAGAAGGCTATCG
>DATEBC010000071.1:0-3990 GCA_035288065.1 Sedimentisphaerales bacterium
CGGTCTGGGGCAAAGTGGCCGCACGCAGCGCCGCATCGGACCAGCAGGTGCCCGCCTCCTTATAGACCCACCACTTGTAAGAGAGCTTGTCGCCGTCCGGGTCGGATGAGCCTTCGGCGCTTAGTTTGACGTCGTCGCCGGGGTCTGCATTCAGCTCGATGACCTTTATGCCCTTGTCGCCGTTGCAGACGGCTACGGGTTTGTGGTTGCATTTATCGTACGGCTGGATGCACCAGTCCATTCTCGCCTCGAACTCGTTTTGATAGGCGTCTCGCCAACGGTGAATGGTATAGAGCATGTCACGGCGGCTCCCCGTCCAATCCTCGGCGGGGATATATTCGCCGCCCCGCCCGCTCCTTTGAAACCTTCCGCCCCAGTTGCCCCATTCCGGGTGCTGCGGGTCGCTAAGACCGTCGGGCAGGACATACAAGAAGGATGGAGTGTCGCCTTCTTTAACGCCGTCCTTTCCCGCCGCCTTGCCCGGATAAACCGCCCCGAGCGGGCCGTGGCCCGTCCGCACGTTCTTCTCAAGCCACTCGGGCGATACAATCGACTGATCGCCCTCCGCCCAGATTCCGCGAAAGACGTCGCGTGAGAAGATCCAGAATACATCCGGGTGATTCTGTTTGACCCACTCCGCTGTCTGGTCTTGGTCTGCAATCGAATGTACGCGGATTTTACTCTTTAACTCTGCAAACTGCTCGGCTGAGCGTGTCTGGCCTGCCTTCCATATAGCCTGGGCCAGCTCTCGCGGCCCGCCCCAGATTGAGAACCATACCTGGCGCGGGTCGTCTTTCTCAAGGACTTTGATGATCCACTCGGACGCCTCGGAGTCCATTTCCGGGCCGACCTTGTGCGGCTCGCCGTTGTGCCCGTCCTTTATCAAGCCCATAAGGTTCTCGGCGGACGGATAGTCAGGCCTGTGTTTCCTAAGATTATCGACGACCTTGCCGTAAGCCTCGACGGCAGTGCGAATCAGCTCCGGCCGAGTCTTTTGGTAATGGCCGTGCCCGAATCCGGTACAGAAGCCCTCGACCTCGAAATCGCACGAATAGAGCAGGAACCGCACCATCGACTGCTCGTCGTCCGGGTCGCCCCCGATATCCGTCATAACAACCAGCCGATTCTTTCCCGCCTGCTCAACGCCCCAGGCCGGAGCCAATACCACAACAATAAGAACCGTCAATATCAACGCAGTCCGTTTCATTTTCGTATCCTCCAAAATGACTTGGCCGGCAAATATCATTTTATTTCCTGCAGTTCGCGGATTTTCTCGAGGGGCAGTGCCCCGCGACCGCTCAAGCGACTGGCATAAATCTGCAGCCGCCGCATCTGGCCTCGGAACTGTCGGTCCAGGCCGGCACCTTGAAGCGTTTCGTTGAAGTTGCCTATCACCAAGTTGCCGCTTCCCTTCCCTGGCGGGCCGTTATCGTAGCTGTTCGTGCGGTCAGGCTCCGCCGCCGCAGTCTCATCGCCGAAATACCAGCAGACATTATCCCCTTGCTTCGACGCATCGTAAGTCACCGCGAAGAAGACCCACTTGCCCATCTGCACCTTGCCCTTTGAGCTGTCGTTTCGGATATTGTCCGGCCACTCATTCACCGCCAGGCGCATCGCGCCGTCGGAATGATGGACGATGTCTATGCCGGAATGGTTGTGCTGCAGCGTGAACAATATGCGATTTCCCCCGGCGCCGACTTTCATATCGGATGCCTTGAGCCACCCGCAAACCGTAAACGACCGCGCGCCTTCCAGCCCCTTAACCGGACCGTCACCAACCTTGATCCATTTGAACGGTTCGCCAGAACCCAAATCGTAACCGCCGCCGGGCATCTTTACTACCTCGCCCCCATGCAGACTCGCTTTGGGATAGTCGCCTTCGGCGAAACCGAACCTCACTATCGGCTCATCCGAATTGCGGTCCGCACTTATCGCCAGTATAGTGCAGGCGGCGGCCCCATCCTTATCCGTAACCGTCAGCGTAACGGCATAGACTCCCGGCTCGGCAAAGATATGCGACGGCGATGTGCCGGTGGAACTGCTCCCGTCGCCGAAATCCCAAAGGCATTCTTCATCCCAAGGCGTTGAGAAATTCACCGTCAGCGGCGCTATGCCTTCGAGCTTATCGGCCTCGGCAACCGCCTGCGGACGTATCTTCTCGCCCGGGGCGTATCTCGTCAGGCGAATGGCAAAATCGTTCTTTGGTGGCGTAAAGCTGAATCTGCCCGGCCCGGCTGAGCCTATCGGCAACGTCTTCATCTCCCACGTATCGATGCCGTCGAGCCTGTAGGGCCTCTCGCCCGGCAATTCGATCGTCGCCTGCTTTGTGCCGCTAAAGTACATCAGGTAATACTCGCCCTTTTTTGCAAGGGCATAGACATCAGGGTAATTGCTGAAATCCGGCTGCATTTCCTGACAGGGAAGGGCCTCGATGATATCCTTCATAAACTGAATCCTCGCAGGGCTCTTCCCGCGCAATACTCCGCCCTTTGCCCACCAGAGCAAATCTTGCGGATGCTTATAGGTCTCGCCGTGCCCGACGTAACAACCCGCCAATGACCCCATCCAGAAATTCCGCGTCATCTGCTCGGCCGAGATATTGCCCCAGCCCTGCGGGATATCGCCCTCGTATTTGCACTCGTCATAGACGACGGGTTTCTTGTACTTGTCGCGGTACTGTTTTGCATCGACGAAATTGCTGGTCTGGAGGCTGCAGTGCGTGACCCAGGGTTTGGAGTGGTCGTACCAAACCCGGCAGTTGTGTATGCCCCGAAGGTGATTGTAGGGGTCGATTTGCTGAACGAGCTTCATATACTCGTCCCAGTGCTCGGTCGGCCAATTGAGCAAATCGTATTCGTTTGCGAACGACCACCATACGTTGCGGCAAGCGGCCAGCCGGGCCACAAGGTGCCGAAGGTAGAACAGATTGTTCTCGTGGCCCATATCCTTGAAGCCCCACCGGTCGTACGGATGGAAGATGATAATATCCGCCTCGATCCCCATGTCGCGCAATTGCCCCACCCGCTTCTCGAAATGATGCCAGAAAGCAGGGTTAAAACGCTTGAAATCCCAGTCCTTTTTCGGCTTGCCCTCATAAGCGTAATAGTCCGGCTCGTTTTCGTTATAGGTGTAAGCCTTTGGAAAAACGCACATTCGCATCTTGTTGAACGGCGCTTTCCTCAGCGTATCGAGCGTCTGGATCTCCATCTTATCGCCCTGATGCGCCCATGCGTAGCAGGTCGTGCCGACCGAGAAATGAGGCGTCCCGTCGGCATAAGCTAATTGAAATGTATTGTGCACGCGGATCGGCCCGTGATTGCCGCTCTCCGCTTTCGTGCAGGTGAGCTGCCCCTTCTTGCCGTCAAGCTCTTGGCGATTGCTCTTGGTCAGATAAGTCCATTCTCCGACCGCATTCGGCATGAAGCGGATTCTATAGACTCCGACGCCGTCATAGAAGCCCTCGGGCTCAAAAACCTCACCGCCCTGCTTGAACTCCGCGCTGAGCTGAACATCGACAAAAGGATTACCGTCTGCCGGCCCCTTCAACGCCAACTCGAAGATGCCCCACTGCTCGACATCGGCGGCTTCTGCCCCGACAACCCTAAGCAGCATCACGGTAACAATTAGAAGTCTTGAGGTTCTTATCGGACCAATCCTTTCTCAAATGACTATTCGCCCCGGGTCTTATGCAACCGTCGTCCGGCGCCTTTGCGGACATTATAACAAGTGCTTCTGGAGCGATGGGAAACAATAATCGCTTTTGATGCGGACTTGCCGCACTGCTGAAACCTCCTTGTTCGTTATTCGATGCCGCAGGTTCGCCATCGGAGAATTCCCTACCTCTCCCGCCCCGTCAGTCCGACCTGCCCAACTGGTCCAACCTGTCCGATTTGTCCGATCCCTCTCCATATCGCCTCAAACTCCTTCCTCCCCCCACATTTTGCTCTTTGCTTTTTGATCTTTGATTTTCCTTCCTCACCCCCCACCATG
>DATEBC010000072.1:0-11126 GCA_035288065.1 Sedimentisphaerales bacterium
GAGGTCGAGTCGGCCATATTTATCCACGCCTATCTCGACGATGGTGTAGCCGGTGTTTTCGAGGTCCCGGCAGACCGTCAGGACGGCGGGGTGCTCGACGCGAGAGGTGATGACCTTTCGCTTGTTGGGGACGGCGGCGAGGGCGCCTCTTATTGCGGCGTTGTCGGATTCGGTGCCGCAGCTTGTGAAGATTATCTCCGACGGGTCGCATCCAAGCAGAGAAGCGACCTGCTCGCGGGCCTTTGTGATTCTATGGCCGATTTGCCCCCCGAAAGTGTGCATGCTGGACGGGTTGCCGTAAAGGTCGCAGAACAGAGGCCTCATTTCTTCGAGGACTTCTTCTGCTACCTTTGTTGTTGCGTTGTTGTCGAAATATATTGTTTGCATTTTTGGCTCTATCCCTGTGTTATCTATATGACGCGCATTATTGTCGGATATCGTATTTCGTATTAGGCGGACCTCCGCAATAAATTGCGGGGCTAAATACTATTTTTGACATGGATCTACACTCTTTAGCGTCAACCGGCGGTAGAAACCGCCGGCTAAATATTAGTTGTCGGGTTCTTTTTGTTCTTCCACTACGAGGTCCTTTGAGATAAATTCTCGCAGTTTTGCCTCCACGACGTCTCTCATAGTGAATTCTGCGAGCTGGCATTGGGCGCACATCCCTCTGAATGCGACGATGACCTTGTTGCCTTCAACATCGATGAGCTCGATGTTTCCGCCGTCGGCTCTCAGGGCCGGGCGTATTTGCTCGTTAATTGTCTGCTGTATTAGCTGTATTTTCTGGATGTTTGTGAGTTTTGCGGGCCTTGAGGCCTTCGGGGCAGGGGTATCGATCACTTTTTCGCCCTGGACCTTTTCGATAATTTTCTCGATTTCGCCGTGGCATCCGCCGCATCCGCCGCCGGCTTTGCAGTAGTTGGTGACGTCTTCCACGGTCGCCAAGTCGTTTTCTCGGATGACCCTTTCTATTTCGGTCTCTGTAACGCCGAAACATGTGCAGACGACCGCGCCTTCGAGTTCGTGCCTTGCCGCGCCGCCGCCTTTGTAGTTTTCTATCGCCGCCTCGAGCGCTTCTCTTCCCATGACCGAGCAGTGCATTTTCTGTTCGGGCAGGCCTCCGAGGTAATCGGCGATGTCCTTATTGGTGACCTTGAGGGCCTCGTCGAGCGTTTTGCCTTTTATGAGCTCGGTAAGGACGGATGAGGTTGCGATAGCGCTTGCGCAGCCGAAGGTCTTGAACTTGGCATCAGCTATGCGTCCGTCGTCATCGAGCTTGAAGGTCAGCTTGAGAGCGTCACCACAGGCGAGGGAGCCTACCTCGCCGACGCCGTCCGGATTTTCCACTTCTCCCACGTTTCTCGGGTTGAAGAAGTGGTCTCTCACTTTGTCCGTATAGTCCCACATTGTCAGTTTTGAGTCCTTAGTTTTGAGTCTTTAGTTTTGCATTTTGGCATTCGTATCGGGTTTGCTATCCCCGTAGCCGGTTTTGACTATGCTGGTCAGTATCTTTATCAGTTCCTCAGATAGCTCGATCAGCGTTTCAGTCCTGACATCGTCGGTAATAGCAGTATCTCTGATTAGTCTGAGCCAGTAGTTTGTCTCTCTATCCTCTTTCGAAGCAATACACATCTTGGCAAAGAAATCCTTTCTGCTGGAGCCAGCCAGAGCTTCCTCAACATTGGCTCCGATGCTCGTGCCGGAACGCAAGAGTTGACAGGCGATCTCATATTGTCTTTGTCCCTTTAACTTCGCGCAAAAGTCGACAATTAGCACGGCAAAATCATAACTTTTCTGTCTGGCAATGCTTTGCGCCATTAACTCAAACCTCAAAACTCATCACTTAGAACTGGCCTTCAGTGCTTGTTTGACGTCTGCTATTATGTCGTCAATGTGCTCCGTTCCCACTGATATTCTTACGTAATCGGGCGTAACTCCGGCGGCAAGCTGCTCGGCCTCTGTCAACTGTGAATGTGTGGTGCTGGCCGGGTGAATGACGAGGGTCTTGCTGTCGCCGATATTTGCGAGGTGGCTGGCGAGCTTGACGGAGTCGATGAATTTTGCGCCCGCCTGTTTTCCGCCCTTTATTCCGAATCCGACGATTGCCCCGCATCCGTTCTTGAGATACTTTTTGGCTAAGGCGTGGTCGGGGTGCGAATCAAGGCCGGGGTAGTTGACCCAGTTTACTTCACTGCGCTTCTCGAGCCATTTCGCCAGAGCAAGCGCATTTTCGCTGTGTCGCGGCATCCGGAGGTGAAGCGTTTCCAGGCCCTGGATGAAGAGAAACGCGTTGAAGGGCGACATGCAGGAGCCCATATCGCGGAGGAACTGTGTCCTTGCCTTTATGATGTACGCGAGATTGCCGACCGCCTCAACGTATTTTAAGCCGTGGTAGCTGGGGTCGGGCTCGGTGAGCTCGGGGTATCTCCCGTTTGTCCAGTCGAATTTGCCGGAGTCCACGATTGCTCCGCCGATGGATGTCCCGTGTCCACCGATGAATTTTGTGCAGCTATACACTACTATGTCGATGCCGTATTCGATTGGGCGGAAGAGGATTGGGGTCATGACGGTATTGTCACAGATTAGGGGCATACCGTTTTTGTGGGCGATAGCTGCAATTTTTTCGTACTGGAGGACATCGTTTTTGGGGTTTCCGAGAGTCTCGATGAATATCAGACGGGTGTTGTCCTTCATAGCCTTTGCGAAATTCCCGGGGTCCTTGGGATCAACGAAGGTTACTTCGATTCCGAGCTTGGCGAACGTCTGGCTGAAAAGCGTTACGGTGCCGCCGTAGAGGGAGTTTGACGAGACAATGTGCTGGCCTGCGCCGCAGATATTGAAGATGCTGGTGTATATGGCGGCTTGGCCGGAGCTGAATGCCAGGCCGCCGACGCCGCCATCGAGGGCTGCGATGCGCTTCTCGAAGACGTCGGTGGTTGGGTTCATCAGCCGCGTGTAGATATTGCCGAACTCTTTCAGTGCGAAGAGATTTGCGGCGTGGTCGGTGTTTTTGAAGACATAGCTGGTCGTCTGGTAGATTGGGACGGCTCGGCTGAGGGTGTCGGAATCGACCTGGTGGCCCGCGTGAAGGGCCAATGTTTCCAAATGATGTTTGCTTTCCTGGGACATTCTTGGTTCCTATCCTATTTTGTCGGCAAAACTTCAATCATTCTATCGAGCGATTTCTTCGCTCTTAACCTAATATCGTCGGGGACAGTGATCTTGTATTGCATATCCTCCAACGACGCGACGATTTTATCCAGAGTTATTTTCTTCATATTTGGGCAAATCGCCCTTTCCGAAGCAGGAATAAACTTCTTGCCGGGATTTTGCTTTTTTAGCGTATGCATAATTCCTATCTCGGTTGCAATTATGAATTGGTCGGCCAAGCTCTTGGCGGCGAAGGTCAGCATTTGAGAGGTGCTGAGCAGCTCGTCTGCAATTTCTTTGACGGGTTCCGAACACTCAGGGTGGGCCAGGACGACGGCGTTAGGATATTGTTTCTTTGCCAGTTTTATGTCTTCGTCGGTTATCAGTATGTGTGTTCTACAGTAGCCGGGCCAAAAGATGAGGCTGCGACCGGTCCTTTCCGCGACGTGGCGGCCGAGGTGGCAATCGGGCACGAAGATTATCTCGGCTTGCGCCGGCAGGCTCTCGACAACCTCAACTGCGTTGGCGCTGGTGCAGCAATAGTCGCTCTCGGCCTTGACTTCCGCGGTGCTGTTGACATAGCAAACGACGAGGGCGTCGGGGTGCTGCTGCTTCAAGTCCCGCAGTTGTTCTGCGGTTATCATATCGGCCATGGGGCAGCCGGCGTGCTTATCCGGCAAAAGAACGGTCTTCTGGGGTGAGAGTATGGCGGCGGTTTCGGCCATAAACTTCACGCCGCAGAATATGATCACGCCTGCGTCGGTATTAGCGGCCTTTATGCTCAGGCCCAGAGAATCGCCGCAGAAATCAGCGAGGTCCTGTATCTCGCCGGGTTGATAGTTGTGGGCGAGAATGACGGCATTGCGCTGTTCTCTCAGTTTTTCTATTCTCTCAAGCAGACGCTGGTCCACAGGTCGCTCCCGAATTACTCTGAAAAGGTTAATGGATTACGGTTTCTTGCTTTTATGCCTGGTGTAAACGAGGTCGGGGTTGGCGGTTGAGACGGTGACCGCCGGGGGAACAGGCTCTTTTACCCAGACATTGCCGCCTATTATGGCTCCTTTGCCGATGACAATATCGCCAAGTATTGTCGCCTCGGCATATATGGTTACGTCGTCCTCTATAGTGGGGTGTCTTTTTCCCGACTTTATAATCCTGCCTCTTTCATCCTTAGGGAAGCTCATTGCGCCCAGCGTTACTCCCTGATAGATTTTGACTCTGTCGCCGATGACGGTTGTTTCTCCGATAACGACTCCGGTTCCGTGGTCGATGAAGAAGTTCCGTCCGATCTTCGCGCCTGGATGGATGTCTATTCCGGTTCTTGCATGTGCGCACTCGGTCATAATTCTCGGGATCAGGGGGACCTGGTCGAGAAATAATTCGTGGGCGATTCGATAGGTTGCTATCGCAATGATGCCGGGATAGCTTATTACAATCTCCTCGTATGATTTTGCCGCAGGGTCGCCTTCGAAGGCTGCGTGGACGTCGCCTTTAAGCCGTTCTCTTATTATCGGCAGTCTGTTCAAGAGATTCTGGGTCACATTTTCGGCCCTTGTTCGGCAGTCACAATCGTCGCATTCCTTTATTCTGCACTGATACTGGTAAGCCCGCTCTATTTGATCGGCCAGTTCGGTATAGATTTCATAAAGGATGTCGCCGAGGACAAATTTGACGTTTGCTCTTGTGACAATCCTATTGCCGGTATGGCCCGGGAAGAGGACCTCGAAGAGCAAGTCGAGTATTTTGAGTATCTCGCCCCTTACGGGCAGATTTGATGCATCGATGAAGTTGATGCCGTAATCGCCTTTGTACGTTTCTGCGATTTTATCGACGAGTGTTGTGATTTTGCCGTCGGTAAGTTTTTTCTTTTTCATACTTGCGGTCCTTTGCATGGAATTCGCAGGCTGTTTACGCCGATTCAAACATCTCCGTCGAGATATATCTCTCGCCGGTATCAGGCAGGATCACGACAATTGTTCTGTTCTGGTTTTCGTCGCGTTGGGCAAGCTCAATCGCGGCCCACAGTGCGGCTCCGGAGCTGATGCCGGCCAAGATGCCTTCTTTGCGCGCCAACAGTCTGGCGGTTCGTATGGCGTCGGCGTTTGTGACCTGGACGATTTGGTCGATGAGATCGACGTTTAGAACATCGGGGACAAAACCTGCTCCTATGCCTTGTATTTTATGGGAGCCGGGCCGGCCTCCGGACAGTACGGGCGAATCAGCAGGCTCAACGGCGACGATCCGTATCTTTGGGTTGTGCTGCTTAAAGACTTCGCCGCATCCGGTCAATGTGCCGCCTGTGCCGACGCCGGCAACGAAGATGTCGATTTTGCCGTCGGTATCCACCCATATCTCTTTTGCCGTTGTCTCTCTGTGAACCTGAGGGTTTACAGGATTCTTGAATTGCTGCGGCATGAATGAATTCTCGTTGTCCTTTGCAAGCTGTTCGGCTTTCTCGACTGCGCCGGCCATTCCCAGCTTTGCTGGAGTCAAGACAAGTTCCGCGCCGAAGAGTTCGAGGAGCTTTCTTCTCTCAATGCTCATTGATTCCGGCATTGTGAGTATGAGTTTGTATCCTTTTGCGGCACAAATGAAGGCCAGTCCGATTCCGGTGTTCCCGCTGGTCGGCTCTATAATGACGGTATCCGATTTAATCAAGCCGTCTTCCTCTGCGCATTCTATCATGGCCTTTGCGATTCTGTCTTTGACGCTTCCGCCTGGGTTGTATGACTCAAGCTTTGCGAGAATGACGGCGTTGGGCGGGCCAAGCTTGTTGATTCTCACCAAGGGTGTGAACCCGACCACAGCAGTGATGTCTTCGAATATCGCGCTCATAGGTTTCTCCTTGTGTCTGTTATATATGATAACTCACGGCGCCACGGGCTCTTGCCTTGTCGATCAGGTCCTGGAGAGTCGCCGCCTCGAGGACCTTTTCGATTGCTTCGTGGATTTGTGCCCAGACGAGTCTGGCGGCGCAGCCGGCGGCCCGCTGACAGCACTCCGCGTCCTGGACACACTCTACGGTAGTGACGGTTCCTTCGAGACAGTGAAAGACTTCACTGAGTCTGATCTCGTTCGAGGGTCTTGCGAGGACGTAGCCTCCTTTGGCCCCTCTAACACTCCTTACGAGGCCGGCTGATTTTAGAACGGCCATCAGTTGCTCAAGATACTTTGCAGATATATCCTGGCGACGGGCGACGGCCTTTAGCTGCATAGGGCCTTTCCCGCCATTCTCCGCCAATTCCAAAATAGCTCTGACTCCATATCTTGTTCTTGTAGATAGCTTCATCGGCAAATCCTAATATTCCTACTAATTTGGTAGTATATTATACGCTGCCGGTATGGCATAGAACGAAAGAAAATGAAAAATGCTGAATATTTTCGAAAAGAGTAGAGCTTTTCAGCGTTTCTTGGCTCAGAACACACGCAATGCAGCGGTATTGGAGCATATTCAGGGTTGCCTACGTCATTATAATCACTGCAATTTGCTTGACAGGCTGTAAAATGAGGCGTAGAATGAAGAAATCCTTATGCGTGGGCATAAGATAAGGGGGAAAATGGCAAATGGCAAAACGTGCTAAGAAAAGAGTAGTCTTCATATCTTCGTTTCTGCCGAGAAAATGCGGAATAGCCACTTTTACGTCCGATCTGATCGCAAGCACGGCTGCGGCGGCGAAAGGCGAGTTCGAGCCTTTGGTTGTGGCTATGTGCTCGGGGGACGATCTGAAGTACGACGATCCGGTTAAATTCGAGATCAGGCAGAACGTCAAGAGCGATTACATCTGTGCGGCGGATTACATCAATTTCAGCCATGTTGACCTGGTGTCTGTGCAACATGAGTTTGGGCTTTTCGGGGGCGAAGGCGGCTCATACCTCAGCCTGCTTCTGGACCGGCTCAAATCTCCGATTATAACAACTCTGCATACGGTGATCGATGAGCCCGATGAGACGTACCGCAAGGCCATGATTGACATGTGCGAAGTCTCGTATAGGGTTGTTACGATGAACGAGCGCGGCGTGACAATGCTTAGGGACGTTTATGGAGTATCGACCAAGAAGACGGAACTGATTGCGCACGGGATACCTGATTTGCCGTTTGTTGACAGCAACTACTATAAGCACAAGTTCGGTATGGAGGGACGCAGGACGATTCTGACGTTCGGGCTTCTTAATAAGAACAAGGGTATTGAGGTGATGCTCAAGGCGATGCCGCGTATAATCGAAGCGGAGCCGTCGGTGGTTTATATTGTGTTGGGCATGACGCACCCAAACGTGGTCCAGTACGACGGCGAATCGTACAGATTCAGTCTTCAGCAGCTGGTGAAAGACCTCGGGCTGGAAAACCATGTAATCTTCCACAACAGGTTTGTGAGCGACCAGGAGCTTCACAACTTTCTTTGCGCTGCGGAGATCTATGTCACGCCGTATATCAGCAGGAAACAGTTGACCAGCGGGACGTTGTCATTTGCGGTGGGGACCGGCAAAGCGGTTGTCTCGAGTCCCTATTGGGCTGCGGAAGAGCTGCTCGCCGACGGACGGGGCAAGTTAGTCGAATCGGGCAATTCCATCGAGACGGCCGATGCGATAATTGAGCTGCTTAGGAATGATTCGCTGTTTTATTCCCTGCGGCGGAGCGCCTACGACTACGGTCGGTCTCGAACATGGCCCAAGATCGGCCACGCTTACTGGAAGCTGTTCGGCGCCAAACAGCTTCCGGTGCGAATAGCGGCCAAGAGCCTGCTTTCCGCGGCCGAGACTATATCAAGCATCGCGGCGCCTGAGCCGTCGCTGGAGCACCTCAAGAAGCTGACGGACGACACGGGGCTTTTTCAGCACGCGAAGTTCACGATACCAAACAGGGATCTTGGGTATTGCACGGATGATAACGCCAGAGCGTTGATAGCTATGGTGGATTACTACGCTCAGCACCCCGGGCCCGAAGCTATGCGGCTTTTCGAGCTGTATCTGTCGTTTGTTATGCACGCGCAGAACAAGGACGGCTCCATCAGGAACCTCATGGACTTCGACCGGACGTGGCGGGAAAACGAGCCTGGGAACGATGCTTTCGGGCGTGTGCTGTGGGCTTTGGGAACGGTAATGGCCAAGCCCCCGTCGCCGACGTATCTGTCGATAGTCAAGGACTGCTTCGACAGGTCGGTCGGTCGCGTCCAGCGACAATACCCTCGAGGAATGGCTTATTCGATATTGGGCATGTCGGATTATCTCAAGCAGTTTCCCGGCGCCAGTGACATCAAACGCCAACTGGAGATGGCAGCCGACGAGCTTGTCACGCAGTACGAAGAGAACAGTCTGCCGGATTGGCAGTGGTTCGAGGATGCTCTGACTTACGATAATGCGGTATTGTGCCACGCTTTGTTTGTGGCGGGGGTGACTCTGGAAAACGAGAAATACCTGGCTGTTGCAAAGAACACGTGCGACTTTCTTCTGGCCGACTGTTTCAATGCAGACCACTTCAGCTTCATAGGCTGCAACGGCTGGCATGCGCGTGGTAAATCTCGGGCCTCGTTCGATCAGCAGCCGATCGAAGCTGCGAGCACAGTGATGATGCTGCGTTCGGCTTACGATGCAACGGGAGACAACAGGTTTTTGGGACTCCAGAGAAAGGCTTTCGATTGGTTTCTCGGGGCGAATGACCTGGGCTTTCGGCTCTATGACTTCAGGACGAAGGGATGCAGCGACGCGCTGATGCGAGGGGGTGTCAACATCAATCAGGGCGCTGAGAGCACGGTGAGCTTCCTTCAGAGCCTGCTGGCGATAGTGGAGACGTATGCGATAATTCACAAAGTCCAGGACGGCCAGACCAAGCTGCCGCACCAAGTCGGCTTGTTTGACCAGATAGTCCAGCCGCCCGCGGCAATAGGTATCCTGCCCGTCAAGCACGGAAATTGCAAGAAAGCGTTGGAAGTGGAGGAACCGACGTGAGGGTTCAGAACCGAGGGTCTTTTGCCCGGCGGCGAAAAAGCGTCTGACTACAATCAAACAAACCTCGCCGTAGTAGATACCCCTAAGCAGTCAGGGGAACGTTTGCCGGCACCACGTTTCCTTTCGAATTGGGGTTTTTTCGGCGTGGCACAGCATTTTCTTGTTCTCCGCAAAAAAGCAGCTTGCACATCCGGTTTGACGCCTGGTAGTATATGTCCGGTGGGCTGGGGATATCCTCTCTCTCCTCTCTCCCTCCGCGCCTCAGCCCACCGTTATTGGCGTTTTTTGCGCGGAAATCAGTGTTTTGGTCCCAAGCCAGCGGGCATACTGCGCCGAATCGATCGTGGATGATCCCGGTACAGACGGGCAGTCTCGCACAAGAAGTTGTGCTTTCGTGCTCAGGAATGGGCTTTTTATGCACAGAATGCAGGCATTTCGGGCGGTGTCTCGGCGGGCTGATGCTCCGCAGACGACAGAGTGCGTAAAGCGCATTTGACGACTACGGAATAAGTAAGTGATTTGCGGCGTTCGTCTTGAGTTTGTGCAAAGGCGGCGCGTGCACTCTGCACCGTAAAAAGCACAACAGAGAAGAAATGAGAAACTTGAGGGCTGCGAAGACCGAATCAGATTCGGTGTTGCGCAGCCCTTTTTCATTTCAACAGTCAATTATGGCGGTTTGAGACGGGCAAGGAATAGACCCTGCCTGCTCTATACACATTCCCTTGCCAGCAGTGGAGCGGGTTCAGGGTCAAACGACGACTGTATGCCGGTCCAATAAGGCAGGAGTCTGCTCATTTTGTAGAGCAGATCGCTGTAATCGTTGCCCTTTTTCAGGTACTCGGCGGCGCCCAATTCAAAACTCATCGCAACGTCCCCCTCCTGTGGCGAGGCAGTCAGCACGACAACCGGAATATGCTTCAATGCACAGTCGGATTTGATAACTCGCAGAAACTCGACGCCATTCAATTCAGGCATGTAGAGATCCAAGAGAATCAGGCAAGGCCTGGTGTTGGCCTTGTCCCGGAGATACTCCAAGGCCAATTTGCCGTTGGCGGCGTGTACGAGCTTGTTTGGAACATCAAGTTTATTGAGGGCGTTTCGGACCCAGATAGCATAGACGCGGTCGTCTTCGACGAGCAGTATCGGTTTGGGCATTGCTTATCCCCTTGATTGCAGGAGCGGAATCCAGCACAACCACTAACCTAAATTATGGCGCAGAAACGGGTGTGTCCAAATACTATTTTGGATAAAAGCGCCTCTTGGTTTGACAAAGATCGGCTACGGACAACCCGGTATTCGGAACAAACCCCGCGAATTGCCATATTTTCGGGCTGTTGGGCAAGGCCGGTCGTGCCGGACTTCGAATAAACGCCATCTTCGGCAGTAGATTCTGGTACAGTAGCTTACGGAGAGTTCTTGAGCACTGTTAAAGTGTGTGCCTCTAAGGTAAGAGCTCTGATTGTGTGGTTATCTGCGCAGATAAAGCACAATATCCTGCTCAAATCGAGGAGATTCGAGGCCCCTCCTGCCGCCTCCGTGGACCTTTTCTGCCGGACCGATGAACGCACCCTGCTTTGGGTCGTACCAGCGATATGTGAAAAGGCCCTGGGTAAGGTTCAGGGCGATGTCGGCCAGACCGTCACCGAGGATGTAGCAGATATACTGAGCGCCGGGCTGGGCGAAGGTGAAGATGTGAGATTCACTGTTTGTCTTTACCGCAGCAAGCTCATCGTGGGGGATCATTTTCCAGAATTCGACTTTGTTCTGAGCAATAAAGCTCAGCAGGTTTCCGGCGCCGCCGAGTATCTCGGGGGGCGGCGAGCGGGAGGGGAGGCCGTCATCAACGGTTCTGCCGGCGCCTCGCCAGAAAGCAAAGTCGAAAAAATTGGAATGTCCGCCTGCGGTGAAATCGGCCCACATCATTTTTCGCGGGAAGTTGACATCGTCTGTGCTGCCGTTGGCATACAGGAAGTACTCGTTGTGGGTGACGGGCTTGCCTGCGCGGAATCGGAGCATGGCGTCGTGATGAT
>DATEBC010000073.1:0-2573 GCA_035288065.1 Sedimentisphaerales bacterium
GGGCGGATTTGTTGTATGAAGTCCATTGCCATGTGCTTGCCGTACAACTCACCGACGTTTTCCACAAGCAAATGCGCCTCTATAAGCAGGGATTGCATGTCCCCGTACGTGGCAGAGGTGCCAATGCTCAGAGCCGCGGGCGCATTGGCCCGGCCGGCGAGAAGTTGCTCCGGGGTATCCGCAGTCAAAGCGCGCCCGGAATAGACGCCCTGGGCTGGGATCACTTGTTTGGGCAGCTTCATATTGGCCGTCGGAAAGCCGAGCCTCCTTCCCTTGCCTCGGCCGGGGATGATCTTTCCCATCAAACGATAGGGCCTGCCTAAGGCTATAGCGGCATCCGCTACGTTGCCTTCGGCAAGTAGATTCCGGATAATAGTGCTTGAGACCGTAACGTTCCGCCCGGCCGAGAGTTCGACCTGTTCCGCTATTATGACAGCGACCTCGAAGCCATTGGCTGCGGCCAATCTCTGCAAAGTGTTGATATTGCCGCTTCGTGCGGAGCCGAAGTTAAAGCCCTCGCCCTCGACGACCAAGCTCGGCCTGACACTGTCGATAAGAAACCGCTGAACAAAATCCCTGGCCGAGAGCGCCAAGAGTTCAGCAGTGCTTTCTACGACAAAGAGGTAATCGGCGCCAAACTCGCCTATAAGATGCTCTTTCAGGGGCAATGGCGTCAAGATGCCGGGGGCATTTTCCGGGCGGACGATTGCCAGCGGGTGCGGCTCGAAGGTCATCACGAGCAGCTTAGCTCCCCTATTGGCCGCCGCCTGCTTGGCAGCGGCTAATATCTGCTGATGGCCCCGATGCACGCCGTCGAAATTCCCGATGGTGAGCACACTACCCTTTTCGACCGTCTTAACCTGCGAAATGCTCGATATTCTCTGCATAATTACGATCTTCCTGCGTTCTTATTCTCTTGCCCTGCATGCCCGAATCAAGGCCCCGTAGATCGCGTTGCGATGGGCCTTATCCTCCATGGCCTCCGGATGCCACTGGACGAACAGGCCGAACCCCCCTTCCGTCCTCTCCATAGCCTCAGCAATCCCGTCCTCGCTGCGGGCGACAATCTTGAAGCCATCGGCCAGCTCTTTGACCGCCTGGTGATGGTAGGAATGAACACGGACCTGTTCGGCGCCGAGTATCTCCGCCAAGAGGCTGCCCGGCTCGGTCTTCACCGTGTGGGCCTGGCGATGATTGACCTTCTTGCCGATTTGCGAGGGGATGTCCTGGACGAGCGAGCCGCCCGCCACTACATTGGTGAACTGCATCCCCAGGCAAATACCTAACAACGGCTTGCCGCTATCGAGCAATTGAGCAATCAGCTTACGCTCGAAATCATACCGCTGCTTCGGGACCTCTTTGACGGTCTGGTGCGGCTGTTCGCCGTAGGCAGCCGGGGGAATATCCGCCCCCCCTACCAGCACCAGCCCATCCAACTCCCGCACGTATCGTTTTATGATCCGCTCGTCGTCGATGGTCGGCAGGATAATCGGCACGCCGCCGGCATCGGCCACCGCCTGGACGTAGGAGAAGTGCACGGTAGTGGACGCTACACCCGTGGCCTCATTAACATCATAGACGCTCGTAATCCCGATAACCGGCTCGCCCCCCCCGCCGCCGGTCCGGCAGCCGATGCAACCGGCCAGCGCCACCACACAAATCAGCAAAAATCTGACCTTCATCGTCAACTCCGATGCGATCCTTAGACAAGCAAGCCCAAACGGCCCCGCCGAATCGCCCAGAAACCTGTATGGTACCTCCTGAACGCTGAAAATGCAACGTTTTTTTTCGCAAATGCCCAAACTGCCGTTCTTCTTGGCCCAGCGGCGAAACGACATCAAAGATTCCTGAGAATACTTGCAACTTAGTTGCAAATTCGGCGTATGCAGTTTATAATATGGCATTCGGTCATGCTCGAAAGGACCAGTACGATATCACATTTGTATTTGTGGCTTGTCGTTCCCGCGAAATGGAATATCCGCCCGTAGTGGAGCGGGGATCGACATTCTAAAGAAATGGATTCCGCATCAAGTGCGGAATGACAATTTATAAATTCGATTGTTACAGAGTACTCGGGCTGATTCGAGGTTTCGACGGTATGTTTATATGCAAAAGAGACTTATAGCGATTGCTGTGGAATTGAAGAACCATGCGCCGTTTACGCTTTTCGGGGCGGTAACGGGTATTTTGTGCATGCTGATCTTCAAGGACCTTCACCACGATACCAGCCGAGTCATATTCTATGTTTTTCACCCCGCCCATGTCCTGCTCAGCGCCTTGGTAACGGCGGCGATGTTCAAGCTGCACAGCGTCAAGCGGAGCTTCGCGGTGATTCTGGCTATAGCGATTGCCGGGTCTATCGGGACCGCGACGCTAAGCGATTCGCTGATACCGTACGCAGGCGAGGTGCTGCTGGGAATGGAGGTGCATGTGCACGGCCACGCCGGCGAAGATCAACATGGCCGCCAGACCGACGAGGCGAAGGAAGGGGGCGGGTTCTTTGAAAACGCGCATATCGGCTTTGTGGAGGCCTGGTACGTGGTCTTTTCGGCTGCAATCATCGGGGCGCTGAT
>DATEBC010000074.1:0-5499 GCA_035288065.1 Sedimentisphaerales bacterium
TTCGTATTCACAAAGCTGCTCGATTTTGTAGGCCTGTACGGCCTGCTGCTCATGCCGGTCGGCGCGATTGTATTCGTCGAGCACTGGATATTTCCCAGGATTGGATTGGCACAGTTCTGGGTATCGAAGAAGAAACTGGCGGTAAGCTGGCCGGCTCTGGCAAGCTGGGGCATTGCGATGCTCGTAGCCGTGATCATTCAGGAGGATAGCCCTCTGGTCAGCTTGTTGGAGTTGGTGCGGCTCCAGGCCGTTGCCGATTTCGTGGCCAAAGCAGGCTTTCTCCATCTATTCTTCCTCTTCATTCCCGTCTGGGTATTGACGGCCGTTTTGTACATTATCTTCGCCTCAATGGCCGGCGCCGGCGAGAAGTTCGCCGATGACCGCGAAAACTCGACCCCGCAGCAGACCGTCGATGAACCGCAACAACCCCCCGTTGGATTGCCCAAATGGGCCGAAAAGCCCGGAAAGGCCGACCCTGTACTCTGGATTTGTGCCGTCGTGGCGATAGCTTCGCTTGCACTCTGTCTGATATTGCCGATATGGGTCTATAGAACCGGCGGCGAGGATTACCAGCAGAACTTCGCATGGTTCAAGCAGATACTCATCGTGCCGACTCTTATCTACTTCGTCACCGGGACTATCTGGTTGGTGAAAAGAGATAAGGCGGAATAAGCGCCTAACAAGATGAATAGTCCCCTCTGTCATTCCCGCGAAAGCGGGAATCCAGAGAACCAAAGGTGGGTGAGGCCTCATTACTGTTACGGGCGTTAAACCAAAGGAGACAAGCATGCCTGATACAGATGCAACAAAAGAAGCCAAACAATTCTACGAAGACGTTCCGGCCGAGACCCCCGGTTTCTTCCTCAAAGGAGCAGGCTCGCTCGATTGGGGAATGAAGAATCGCCTGGCCAGGATATTCAACCCCAAGTCGGGCCGAACCGTTATGTTCGCCATAGACCACGGATATTTCCAGGGCCCCACCACCGGCCTCGAAAGAATCGACCTTACCATCGTCCCCCTGATGCAGTACGCCGACGCGAGTATGCTGACCCGCGGAATCCTCCGAACAACCGTCCCGCCGTCTCTGAACAAGCCAATCGTGATGCGCTGCAGCGGCGGACCCAGCATTCTCAAGGAGCTTTCCAACGAAGAGCTGGCCGTCGATATCGAGGACGCTATTCGCATGAACGTCTCGGCTGTTACGCTCCAGGTCTTCATCGGGGGCGAATACGAGACGCGATCCGTGCACAATATGACCAGACTCATTGACGCCGGCCTTCGCTACGGCATCCCCACCATGGCAGTCACCGCCGTCGGAAAGGAAATGGTGCGCGATGCGAGGTACTTCCGCCTGGCTTGCAGAATCTGCGCTGAATTAGGCGCCCAATTCGTCAAGACATACTATATCCCCGAAGGGTTCGAAACTGTCACGGCGTCGTGCCCGGTCCCGATAGTGATGGCCGGAGGGAAAAAAATCCCCGTCCTCGACGCCCTGACAATGGCTTACAACGCAATCCAGCAGGGCGCCGCAGGAGTCGATATGGGCCGAAACATCTTCCAGAGCGATGCCCCAACGGCGATGATTAAGGCCGTTCACAAGCTCGTCCACGAAGACCTAAAGCCTAAAGAAGCGCTCGACCTCTACGAAACCCTCAAGAACGAGCAGAAGGAGTAATATCGTGCGGGCTCAGGCACGCCGGAAATGCACAGCAGAATGGAAAAAGAGACATCGCAAATCAAATTGGCCCGGCTGACACCCATCGTGCGGGGTCTTCTGGCGGAGAGGACCGGCAAGCCCGATACGCCCTACGCACCGATTATTCTCAAATCGCTAACCACTAAAAAGGCCATCGCCTTCAGCACCTCTGCCGAAAACACCGATAGCGCTGATTATCCCGCGCCTCTTACAAAAGGCGACGGCCCTCCGTTGTTTATCAATAACATCAACGCCGATGACACACCGCAAATCCGCAAGCAGTTGTCCGACGCCATTTCTGCTCACTCCAGCCGGTATGGCGTCAAGCCGACGATAATCTGCCTCAGCGGTCTTGGGGTGCTGCACGTAGAGCAAAAGGACAATACGGATTTGCCGCTCGCCAACAAAGTCGCCCTCATCACCGGCGCCGCCGGGGCAATCGGATACGGAATCTGCCGAGGCCTCCTGGAAAACGGCTGCCGAGTCGCCGTAAGCGACCTTCCAGGCGAAAAACTCGATAATTTCGCCGCTGATTTGAACCAAACCTGGCCGGATCGCACTGTTGGCGCAGCGATAGACGTTACAGATGCCGAATCCGTCGTCGCCGGACTCGACCGGATCATTCAAACCTGGGGCGGAATCGACATCGTCGCCGTCAACGCGGGGATAGCAATGGTCTGCCGGCTGAAAGAGATGGACCTCGAAGCCTTTCGCAAATTGGAGAGAGTGAATGTCGAAGGAACGCTACTGACGCTGCGAGAAATCGCCCGCCACTTCGTCCTGCAGGCCACCGGGGGAGATATTGTCATCGTCTCGACCAAGAATGTTCCCTCCCCCGGCGCCGGGTTCGGGGCGTACAGCGCAACCAAGGCCGCATGTCATCAGTTGGGCCGCATCGCCAGCCTCGAACTGGCCGAATTCGGAGTGCGAGTCAATATGGTCGCCCCCGATGGCGTATTCTCCGAGGGCAAGTACAAATCCGGCTTGTGGGCCGAGGTCGGACCCGACAGAATGCGGGCAAGAGGGCTTGACGAAAAAGGCCTGGCAGAGTATTATCGAAACAGAAATCTGCTGAAAATCCAGATTACCGGCAGGCACGTGGCCAACGCAGTGCTGTTCTTCGCCACCCGCCAGGCGCCTACAACAGGGATAACCCTCCCCGTTGATGGAGGACTGCCCGACGCAACGCCAAGATAGCCTGTCCGGGCCTCGTTTCGACTCCGCCCATTTAGGTTCGACCAATGAACAAACCAGTTTAGTTTAGACTTCTCATCAACAGTAGGGTGGGCTTTAGCCCACCATCGAATTATCCTTAACAGTGTTAATCAGGTTAATCCGTGTCCGATAAAGAGAAGTAGGGGGTGCACCGCACACCAGGGCTATGTTGATAATCAATCTCCCTTAGTGTCTTAGTGATGAGTTCTGCAAAATTGCAGGTTAGGCCTATATTGTTGAAGAAAATCGTCTTTGTGATTTTCTTCAATAATCACCTAACCTCTTGTGACAGAATATGTACGCGTTAAAAAGAAAAAATCAAGAAACGATTTTTTCTTTTGTTAAGTAGGCCTAACCTGCAATTTTGCAGAAGCCTTGTCTTAGTGCCTTAGTGGCTATACAACAGGACAGAACGACGAAAGGAACACCCTAAATGAATCAAGCTCTTGCGGATTTGATTAAGATTTCCAGAGATACAGGCGCCGACCCAACCCTCGTCCAGGGCGGAGGCGGAAATACGTCCGTGAAGACCGCAGACGGCAAGTATATGTATATCAAGGCCAGCGGCACGGCCCTGAAAGATATGAACGCGAAAGTCGGTTGGCGAAGGCTCCGCCTCGAAACAGCTCTCTCGGTGGTAAAGGACAAAGAAATTGCACAGATGGAGCCGCAAAAACGCGAGCTGAAAGTTGTCGATAGGCTGCTCGAGGCCTGCGACGACAACGTCAAGATCGAGGCTCGTCCTTCCGTCGAGGCCCACCTGCACGCCTGCCTTGAAAAATGCGTCATTCACCTGCACCCCAGCGCCGCAGGCGCGTTCGTAAATGCAAAGAATGGCTGGGCCAAACTTCAAGATCTCTTCAAGGCCGAGAGACTCCCGCCCCTCTGGGTCCCCTACACCGACCCCGGCTACATGCTCGCCAAGAGAATCGCCAGGCTGGTCGATGCCTACAAAGAGCAATTCGGCAAAGGCCCTGCGATTCTATTCCTCGAAAAGCACGGCCTCTTCATAACGGCCCCCACCGCCGACACCGCCCTGCAACTGGTCCGCAGAGTAATAAGGCAGTGCAACAGCGAGCTGAAGCAGCCCCAAAAGGGCAAGCCCAGACCCGTCGGCCCCGAGATAATCGACGCCGCCACAGCCTGCATCGGCCGGGCCTATACGCAAGGCACGGGCGAAAAAACGAAAATCTGGTATTACCACAACGGCGCGATCGAAGAGTTCATGCGCCTCAAAGACGCCAGGAAGATGCTCGCCGGCTGCCTCACCCCCGACGAGTTGGTCTATTCCAGCGGTCCTGCAATGTGGGTCGAAAAATGCGATCCCGGCAGCATCGCCAAACGCCTCAAGAAGCAGATCGCCGCAGGCAAAAAACATTCCGCAGCATTCCTCGTCAAGGGCGTCGGCCTGGTCGCCGCCGGCACGGAGAAAATGGCCCCGACAATCCGCGACATCGTACTCTACTCGATCTTCATAAGGACAAACGCAGCCCGAATGGGCGGAATCCTCACCCTCAACAAACGCCAGGAAGAATTCATAAACAACTGGGAGTCCGAAGCCTTCAGAAAAAAACTCGCAGACGGAAAACGATAGGGGGCTTCTGTTGCAGTCTGTCACGGGAATGATCCTCCTGTTCGCGTGTTGTATGTCGCAGGTCGTTTCTCCCCCATGGGGCAGGCGTGAAGCGTGAAGCGTATCTCGTATTTCGTATGTCGGATGTGGGATGTCGTATTTCGTATTGCGTATTGCGGGCTGGATACCGGATTGTTTGGGGGCGTGGGCATGGGTTTGTTCCGGCTTCGCCAGAGGCTTCGCCGCGATAGATTGGGTTTGATTTGGGTTTGTTTTTTTGGGCGGAGCGGGGCGGAATAGTGGTGTAATTCTTTGTGGCATAAGAGGTTGCGTTGGTTTTGGGCTTTTGGGAATTGGGTTTGTTTTGCATAATTGACTCATGGCCACAAAGGCACTGAGGCACAGAGAGTGGAAGGGCACAAGCGATAAGAGACAAGAACACAAGTGGTAAGCTGGGCTGGATAGGAGGTTTGAGCAGAAAGAATGGATTAACCACGAAGGAACACGAATCAGCACGAATTCAAGTAGAGCCTGAGAATGGAGTGTCATTGTTCAGTTCTCATTAGTTGTGTGAGTATTATATCCGATTGTGAGTTTGATGTCAAGTGAATTTCAACCACAGATTTCACAGATTTTCGCAGATTAACGCAGATTACTGAATAGGGCCAAAAGGGGCAAAGGCACAGAGAAATCAGACACGGATTCACACAGATTAACACTGATTGTTTAGTCGATTGTGGAAATCCGGCCAAATTGGGTTGTTCGCGGGGCGGAAGGACGATATACTCGAGAATGGTTTTTGAAACCAGTCAACGAATTGGAATCGAAGAGAAAAACAGACGGACGAATGACCGAAGATTAGTTGGGCGGAGAGATTAAGATGGGTAAGACGTTTTCAAATTTTGACAAGTTTGGTTTGGAGCTGTTTGCCGATAAGCTCACATCGTACCTAGTACCTCATAACATTTGAATTTGTGGGTACAATTTCTTCAACTTAACCCTTGCGTCATCGCTG
>DATEBC010000075.1:0-4752 GCA_035288065.1 Sedimentisphaerales bacterium
GTTCGGCGTATAGGGAAATTCCTTCTCGTAGTCGTATGCATAGTGCCACGACTTCCGCCAGCCCTTCGTTTTGCCGACAAGCAGCATCTTCCACGACCTGCCGTGAATATTCTCCAGAGGCTCGACCCCGCAAATATCCAGAATGCTCGGGGCCATATCGACATTGAGCGCCTGCTGCTCGATGACCGTGCCGGGCTTGACCAGATCGGGATATCGCACCAATAGCGGCACGCGGATACTCGCCTCGTGCATCGTCCGCTTGTCCGTCATGCCGTGCTCGCCTAAGAAAGACCCGTTATCGCTGGTGAAGATCAGGATGGTGTTGTCCAGCAGGCCCGTTTCTTTGAGCGTCTCATAGACCCGGCCTATGCTGTCATCGACCGACTTGATAGAGGCGGTATAGGCCCGGACGAACTTGGCAAACCTTGCCACGCCCTCGGCGCTGCGGTCCGGGAATTCCTTGCGAAAGCCGTATAGCGGCCCGTAGATGCCGTGCCATGTATCCAGCCGTTCCTTCACCCACCTCGGCTTGCCTTCAAGATCAAAGGCCGTCTGCGGATAGCGAATCTCAACATCGTCGTAGATGTGCTCGTATTTCTTCTCCGGCGTAAACGGCGTGTGCGGGGCCTTGTGGCCCATTATCAGCAGGAAGGGCTTGTCGTGCCCGCCCTTGAGCCAATCGACCGTCATCTCCGTAACGCAATGCGTATAGTAGCCTTCTCTGACCGTGCGCCTGCCATTGATGTTGAACGTGGTGTCGTAGTATTCGCCCTGGCCCTTGTGCGTAATCCAGTAATCGAAGCCCGGGCGCTTCTCGTCGCTGTCCTCGCCCATGTGCCACTTGCCGATATAGGCCGTCTCATAACCGCACTTTTGCAACTGCAATGGATAGCTGCCCAAATCGGCGGGGTAATCGGTGAAATTGTTCGTTACTTTATGGGCGTGGGCGTAAAGCCCCGATAGAAACGACGCCCGGCTCGGCGAGCACAGCGACGTCGTTACGAACATATTCGCAAACCGCGCCCCCTCCGCCGCAACTCGGTCCATATTAGGCGTCTTCAAAAAAGGATGCCCCTCGCAGCTCATCATGTCCCACCGCTGATCGTCCGTCATAATGACAACAACATTTGGCCGACCACCAGTTGCTACGGTTCCTCGCCTACTACCCTGACCGCACCCCTGCACAAACGCCAGCGACCCCGCCGCCGCAACAGAACTCCTCAGAAAACTACGCCGGTCAATACCACGCATAATCTATCCTCCAGTGAACATACTGTGCACAATCTGTACTTGGGCACATAATATCCCGGTGCGTTTTCATTGCCAACCGATTTTCTCCGCACGCTCTCCCCTACATTTAGCCCGGCGTTTCACGCCGGGTCTCCCCTCACCCCCGAAGCAACTCATCGAGCATCGGTTTGAGTTTCCTTATCGCATTGCCCCGATGCGAAATAGAATTCTTCTCCTCTGCGGTCATCTGGGCGACGGTCTTGCCCATATCCGGGATGAATACAATAGGATCGTACCCGAATCCGTCAGTGCCGATTTCTCTATCGGTTATGACGCCCTCGACTTTTCCTGTGGTTTCGAGCAGGACCTTTTTCGGGGACGCCAGGCACAGGCAGCATATGAATCTCGCCGTTCTTTTCTCTTTCGGCACGCCGTCGAGCAATTCCAATACCTTCTTCATATTGCGATGATCGAGCAACGTTCGCTCTTCCCCGGGCAGCTTCTCGCCAGAGTATCTTGCAGACTTAACGCCCGGCTCGCCCCCAAGCGCATCGACTGCCAGCCCCGAATCATCCGCAATCGTCCACAGCCCCGTCGCCCTGGCATACCCGACAGCCTTCTTGCGAGCATTCTCAGCAAAAGTGGCCCCATCCTCTTCAACCTCCGGCAGACCAGGAAAATCCGAAAGCCCCACCCACTCCACGTCCGCATCCAGCATAGCCCGCAGCTCAGCCATCTTCCCCGGATTCGTGCTCGCTACAAGTATCCTGCGTCGGCCTTTCAACCCCTCTCTCCTTCTTGCAGCCTCTTGAGTCGGACAATCTCTTTCTCTATCTCTTCGAGAACCTCTATATTCTTTATCTCATCATCGACGCTGAAAATAATAAATACCTTGCCTCCATATTTTTGCTCAAACGCTCGGAAGCTTGCCTTCATCCTTTCCGAGGGAGAATAATTGCCGAAGTTGCCTTTGGCGGTTACGGGTTTTATCTGTATGCCAAACGCTTTATTGCCAACATACCCCAGATAGTCAATGTCTCCCGCGTGGTCAAGTTCCGGCTCCGATTCGATGAATTTAACATCCGAAAACTTTTTCTCCAGCGTTTCAGTTACGACGGATTTTTCTCTGTAAAACCCATCGAAGGTTCGGTTGATGGTGAGGTTGTATATGTAGTCGATACAGTCCTGAAGCGTCAGTTGATTAAACGCTTCCTGCCATTCAGGTATGACAATCTCTGTGATTTTGACATATAATCTTTCGCCGAGTTCTACGAGCGTATCATTCGTGATCTTCGCAGGATTCTTCCCCTCCGTATGTGCTTTTTCGAAGTACCATTTTTCCCACTCCTCGATAGTTTTCGGCTGGCACTCTCTGATTAAGGCCATAACGGCCCCCACTTTATTGGGCCGGGATAATTGGTATGTCTGGTTGGCATAATTCAGCACTTTTTCCTTCTTGCCAAAATTCCTGGAATGGATTTTCACTTTTGAAGTACCCTCATTTCTGCCAAGCGTTCAAACTTCTTTTTGAATTTGAAATCCGTTTCAGTGTCTATCATTACTAAGCCCTCTTTGACTAAGTGAGCATTTATAAAGGTTTTGTTCTGAAGGTATAAGTAGCAGAGCAGGTTATTCTGGCGGTCATATTTAACAGTGTCGAACTTTAAAAAGACTTTTTGCCCGCCTGTTTTGGCCTTTAGAAACTCAATTGCCTGACCGCTGGTCTGTGGCTTTTCTTTTACTCCCAGGAGTTTTACCTTCAGTCCATCCCCCACAATCAATTGGTCGGGCGACAGGACTTCTTTCACTTGGTAGTAATGCTCGCCTTTCGTACTTCCCTTATTTATTTTGGAGCCGAACTGGAGTTTTCGCGGGTCAACCTTCTTATCAAATTTGATGGGGTCTTTGAAGACATAAGGCAGCCGGCTAATCGCTTCTGCAAAGTTGGTTTTCGGGTTCTCCTGCCGAATTATCTCAAACTGCGCCTCTTTGAAAAGCATCCCTCTGTCTATGCCCAATTTCTCATTTATAACCGGCAGAAAGTCGGGGTTGACTTCGTAACCGACGGAATCCCGCTCCAGTTTTCTTGCCGCCAAAGATGTTGTGCCGCTTCCTAAGAAGGGGTCGAGGACGGTGTCGCCGACAAAGCTGAACATCTTGATTAAACGCCGAGGGATTTCTTCAGGGAAAACGGCCAAGTGTTTGTCTTGTTTTTCGCCGGGGATATTCCAATGGCCCGCAAAGAACTCGTTCCACTCGTCGATTGTCAGTTTTGATTCTTCTTTGATCTGTCTGCTGACATCCGGTGCGCCGCCTTGTTTCTTGAAAATGAGGATGAACTCATAGTCGATTTTCAGAATCCCGTTGCGCGGATAGGGAAATGACCCCATAATTGTCGCGCCGCCCGTAGTGTTGCAGGTAGTAACCTTTTGCCAGATGACCGCTCCCATGTAGTCGAAGCCTTTGCTCTCGCAGAACTTTATGATCTCAGTCCTGATGGGAATCACCTTATACCTGCCGTAATACACGGAGCGGGCGAACTGGTCGCCGATGTTCACGCACAATCGACAGCCTTTGTGCAGCACTCTATGACACTCGTTCCAGACTAGGTTCAGGTTATTGATATAGTCTTCGTAACTATCGTCGAAACCTATCTGACTGCCGTTGCCGTAGTCTTTCAACTGCCAATAAGGAGGCGACGTGACAACAAGGTGCACTGATTCATCGGCCAGTTCCGCCATGTTTCTCGAATCACCGATCACTATTTTGTGGTGGGTGTTCATTAGTTCACCAGTTTCTTCAGCAGCGCCCTTTGGAAGTGGAGCCGGTTTTCGGCCTGGTCGTAGATAATTGAGTTGGGCATCTCGGTTACTTCGTCGGTGATCTCGTAGCCTCGGTGCGCGGGCAGGCAGTGCATTATCTTGACGCCGTCCGCGGCGCAATTGACCAACGCAGCATCGACCTGGAAACCGGCAAACGCCGCGACCCGTTTTTGCTCTTCGGCCTCCTGGCCCATGCTGACCCAGGTATCTGTATAGATCACGTCCGCCTCGGCTACGGCCGCCTTTGGGTCGTTCGTCTGGACAATGCTGCCGACCATGACGGCGTTAGCCCGCGCAATTGTCTCGGCGTCGAGCTCGTAGCCGGCAGGCGAAGCGATAATCATCTTCATGCCGAACTTGCCGGCGGCAAACGCGAGCGACCGCGCGACGTTGTTGCCGTCGCCGACATAGGCGAGCCTGACGCCTTTAATCCTGCCTAAATGCTCTTTGATAGTAAGCACGTCCGCCATAGCCTGGCACGGATGCGACCAGTCCGTCAGGGCGTTTATCACGGGCACGCCGGCATATTTCGCAAGCTCGGTTACGGTGCTGTGCTCGAACGTCCGCGCCATAATCACATCGACGTACCTGCTGAACACGCGGGCCATATCTTTGATCGGCTCGCGCTTGCCGATGCCGCCGATGTCCTCGGGCTTGACGTAAATCGAGCTGCCGTCCAAGTCCCTCATCGCAACCTGGA
>DATEBC010000076.1:0-7654 GCA_035288065.1 Sedimentisphaerales bacterium
CGATAGCTAACAATTCGATAGCCTCGCAGGCGGTCATCGGGATAACGATGGGCGATGCGGCGGGTATTGGGCCGGAGGTGGTCGTCAAGGCGCTGGCCGACCCAGAGATTCGCAAGGCCGCCAAGTTTATAGTCTTCGGGATGAATGAGCAGCTTTGCTACGCCGCCGACGCCGCCGAGATCGAGCCTTTCTGGGGCCGCCACCAGCACGAAAAGGTCAGCCGGGACTACCCCTACAAGGTCGTCGTCGCCGACTACGACGAGTACTCGGTTCCTTCCTGGATACGCGGGCCCAGCAAGATCGCCGGCGAGGCCTCGATAAGATTCTGTCTTGACGCTATCGATGCGGCGCGAGACGGCATCATAGACGCTGTCGTGACCGCGCCGATCAGTAAAAAGAGCTGGAGTCTCGCCGGAGCCGTGTGGCCGGGACATACCGAGATGCTCGCCCAACGCTGCAAATCACCCCGAAAGGCGATGATGTTCGTCGCAGGACCCCTGAAACTGGCCCTGGCCACAATCCATGAGGCGCTTTTCGAGGTCAGGCACAAGTTCACCATCGGCTGTGTCTTCGAGCCGATAGACCTGCTCAACGACGCCCTAAGAACGTACTTTGACATTAAAGCTCCGAAAATCGGCGTCGCCGCGCTGAACCCCCACGCCGGCGAAGACGGCCAATTCGGCGACGAGGAAAAACGCATAATCACCCCCGCAATCAATCTGGCGCGGCATCACGGGATAAACTGCCTCGGACCATTCAGCGCAGATACACTCTTCCTACGGGCGGCCCAAGGCGAATTCGACGGTGTCGTGGCCATGTATCACGACCAGGGTATGATACCGGTCAAGCTCCTCGATTTCGCACACGCGGTCAATATCACCATCGGCATACCAATCATACGCACCTCCCCGGCCCACGGGACCGCCTTCGACATTGCCGGACGCAACATCGCCGACCCGAACAGCATGAAATCGGCCATAACCACTGCCCTCCAAATGGCAAGGACAAAGAAGAATTTAGAATTAAGAATTCACAATTGAGAATTGCCGGCTTAGTAAGAACAAGCAATGAACGAAAACGAGGGGAAATACCAAGAAAGGGATATTCAGGAGAGAACCTTTGCCTTTGCCTGCCGAATCGTGAGGCTCTATGAGTTTATTGCAAAGAGCCGCGGTGCCGGAGAGATTCTGGGCAGGCAGGTCTTGCGTTCGGGCACATCGATTGGGGCCAATTTGGAAGAGGCTACGGGAGCACAGAGTAAAGCTGACTTCATCTCGAAATGTAATATTGCCCTCAAGGAAGCCCGGGAGACTTATTATTGGCTTCGGCTCTTGACAGAAACAGATGTTGTTGCCGCCGACAAGCTAAGCGACTTGGCCGAGGAAGCGAATGAACTGGTTGCGATTTTGACCACAATCGTAAGAACCTCTCGAGATGGCAGAAAATCAAGAGTTAATAAAAGCAATAGCTGATAATGAAAAATGTCCAAATTCTAAATTCTCCATTGTGAATTCTCCTGATGCAGACAAAGCGCCAAATCCAGCAGTTGCTCGCCTCGTCCGGCGCGACCCCCAACAAGAAGCTTGGCCAGAATTTCTTAATCGACCTCAACTTAATGCGCCTGCTCATAGATTCAGCCGGCATCACCCCCGATGATCTCGTCCTCGAAGTCGGCTGCGGCACCGGCTCTTTAACACAGGGCCTGGCCGAACGCGCGGGCAGAGTCATCGCCGTCGAGCTCGACCGGGCCCTCGCCCAAATCGCAAGGGCACAACTCGCCAAGACAGCCAACGTCGAAATCATAAATGCCGACATTCTCGAAACTAAGAACACCATCAGCCCGGCTATCACAGAGGCCCTGGCCTCAGTGCGACCGAACTGCTCAGGGCGAACCCTGTTGGTTGCAAATCTGCCCTACAGCATAGCATCGCCTTTGATGTCGAATCTGGTTATGGGCGGCGTCGCGCCCGATGCGATGCACGTAACCGTCCAAAAAGAGGTCGCCGAGCGAATGACCGCCAAGCCGGGCGGCGGCGACTACGGCACGCTAAGCATTTTCCTTGCCGCTACCGGCGATGTGAAAAGAATACGCACCCTCAAGCCGAGCGTCTTTTGGCCCAGGCCGCAGGTCGATTCCGCTATAGTCGCCTATCTACGCGACAAGACCAAATCGCAGCGAATTCGAAATATGACCGCCTTCAGCGAAATCGTTAGGCTCTTCATGGGCCATCGCCGCAAGACCATTTCAGCCTGTACCCGCCACCGGCGGGCCGCCGGAAGGCTTGCCGCAGTCGATAACTGGCCCGAAATCCTCGATAAGTGCTCTATCGATCCGGCCAGCCGCCCGGACCAGCTCGCTCCCGAAGACTATATCGCCATAGCCAATTCCTGCGACTTTGTCGGACCCACAGGATGAATCTCAAACGCCTTCTTTGAAACGCTGCTTTCCCCCCAGGCGACGTTGGAAAACTCGCCATTGCTTGATTCCGGCCAATTGCAGCGCCAATACTTATACCACTGCAAAAAAATCCCGATATGTTACAATATGCGTGGCGGCGTAATATGTCGGGAACAACGCCGCGCGCACATTTAATGGAACACAGGGCCGGTTTTGCGCATATCATTAAGTTGAGGCCAGGAGTGTGTCCTTGAACGAAGGGCATTGAACATGAAAAGGCAGAAGGCATTCACGTTGGTGGAGCTTCTCGTGGTGATCGCCATCATCGCGCTGCTGATGGGGAGCACTGCGAATACCGAAAGTGGAGCGATCCCCGGACTATTGAGTTCGGCCTGAAGGAAACCGCCTTCTCCGAAGAGCAGCCGGACAATGAAGATATTCGCTGGAGCTCCTTTGGCTGCTGGGGATCAGCCGCAACAAAGTAAAACCCACACGATGCACCTGAAAGTCTCCACAGTGTAGCATTCTGTACCACCTGATTTGGCGGGTTGTCATTGCGAGAGCCGCCGAAGTCGCAGATGCGCCTGGGGCGGGGTGGCTCGTGGCAATCTCATTGCCCTATAGTGGGCGAGATTTATAAAACGCGGTAGTAGGCGGCCTATTGAAGAATGATGGATTTGTGCCGGTGGCTGTGGCACTCCATATTCACAGCTACCGGCAGCGAGGCGATGTGGCAGGGGGCCGTTTCTATCATAACACCCAGAGCCGTCGTATCGCCGCCGAGCCCCTGCGGGCCTAAGCCGAGGGCATTTATCCGCAAAAGGAGATCCGCCTCAAGGCCGGCGTAGAATTCGTCGCTGTTCGGCTGACCCAGATTGCGCAAAAGGGCCTTCTTGCTCAAAAAACAGCTCACCTCGAAATCGCCGCCTATACCGACCCCAACGACAAACGGCGGACAGGCATCGGCCCCGGCCGTCCGCACAACCTCAACCACCCAGGCAATTATGTCCTCCTTCCGGGTTGTCGGTCTGAACATCTTGAATTGACTCTTATTCTCGCAGCCGCCGCCTTTGGCCATAACTGTCAGCTTCACCTTATCGCCCGGGACGATTCGCTGGTGGATTACAGCCGGCGTATTCGACCCGGTATTCTCGCGAGCCTTGAGCGGGTCGCCGACAACGCTTTTTCGCAGAAAGCCTTTTTCATAACCGCGAGCAACACCGGCATTGATTGCATCCGCCAACGTCGTATCCTCTTGGTCGGCGGGCGGCTGAACCGCCACATCCGTCCCCTGCTCTGCGAACACCACCGCCAGACCCGTATCCTGGCACAGCGGGATCCCCTGCTCCTTCGCAATGCGGGCGTTTTCTATGAGCTGTTCGAGTATTTTCGCTGCCGCAGGATTGGATTCTCTCCGGGCCGCGGTTTCAATAGCTGCCAACACGTCCTCGGGCAGCTCATGGCAGGCCGCTATGCAAAGCGATTCGACTGCTTCAGCGATCTTTTCAAATCTAATATATCGCACGATAAACTCGGCTCCCCCGCCAAGCGGCATGGCCGCAACTATTGATGTTTGAACGGTACAATGAGCCCGCCGAGGCGGGCGGCTTTGACCCGCCAAAGGCGGGCCCGCGCACACAGCAATCAATATTGTCATTCCCGCGAAGGCGGGAATCCAGTTTTACCCACCGAGGCGGGTGCGGCCATCTTATTGAGTCCGCCCCGCCGCAGGCGGGCCCGTGGCCGACTATTCAAAGTTCAATAATCACTGATGCTCTTTCACGGCCCAACAGTAACATCAAGAGTCTTATACGTTATATTGCCGACGGCGTCCGAAGCCCTAATCGTAACGACATGAGCGCCAGCCGGCATATCCTCTTTCGTATCAATCCTGACGGTGAATTTCTCGTCCGTCGTATCATAGACCAGGTCGTTCGGGACCGTCCCGATCCAGTCGGTATTGCTGTCGATTGTATATTCCACCTTCCCTATCGCACTTAGCAAATCCGCCACCTCGAAATCGAAGACCTTGCAGGGCCCGTCGCCATCGACCAGCGATTGCACGCCGACGTCGCCTACAACCGGCCCGGTGTTATCGATTACAACTGGATCGCTTATCCTGCTGCCTTCGAGTTCCGTCAGGCTTGTATTGCTCTTGCGGTCATTTGCCGTAACCCGCACCTCATATCGCCCGTCTTCGACGGTCCTGCCGTCCCATTCCAGGTTGTCCGCCGCCAGCTCGTCTTTCAGCTCGATCCAGCTTGTCCTGCCCACTTTTCTGAAATCTACCTTATAGACAAGCTGGTCTTTGTTGTCGTCCTCGGCCTTGTAGCTGATCTTGAAATACCCTTGCTTGTTTGGTGCTTCAAGCCGGTCAAGCGCCACCGATTCGACTTTCGGCGCCAGATTCGGGATCGTGCTGGCCACTGCAATCTCGCGTACCACGGGGCTGGCGTCGCCCGAACTGCTCTGTAAAGTGAGCTTGTACTGACAGAACCTGCCCAGCGGGCAATTCAACTGCACAGGCTGCGTAATCTCCGTCGGCTCCGTCCACTTAGAGAAAGTCGGGTCGTTCACGTCTTTGACGTTTCCGCTCCGAGAGCAGACCAGAACCTTGCACCCCTTCGGAATGTCCCCGTCAATCTGCAGCTTGCCCCATTTGGCGGGCTGGCCCGCGTCGATTAGATCGGAAATATACGTTCCCTCAAGGGCGAAATCTTTGCTCAATCGTATCAGTTTCGCCGGATTGGCCGTGCCGAGATACACGCTGCCATCGACAATGGCTATCGCCGTTATTTGCACCGCTTGCTCATCCTCATAGACAACGGTTTCCACTTCCGAGGCCGGATCGACAGAAAAAAGCCGGGCATTATTGCCCGTTCCGACCAGCAGTTTTTCATCATCCTCAGCCAGACTCAAGAAGACAGCCTGCTCGCTGAATATGTCGGTAACGAAGCCTTCATTTGAAATCTTGTATATGTGACTGGTCTGGCTCGGGGCAGCGCCTTTTTGGATCGGCGCGGCGATCGGAGTGGCCTTGCTCCCGCTCGGCTTTGCCGTGTTCGGAATCTCGAGTTTGCGCCCCCCTTCGCTCTCTTTGACGTTTCCGTCGTCGGTTGCCTCTGTTTCGGGCCTTCCGGTTGATCCGCCGCCGGCGGACGCAGCGAACTGAGTCTGCGTCTCAACAACCTTAGCCGAGGTGGCGCCGGCACAAAGCTCCCCATTCCGCCGGAACAGCAGAGCCGTTATCTCCGGCTGCTCGCTGTCATATAGAACCGTCGCCTCCTTGCTTCGAGGGTCAATCTTATAGACGAGTCCCCGCTCGTCGCTGCCCGCGTAGATAAAGCTGTCGGAGCCGGCTGCCAGCGAGAGTATGTTCTTGTCGAGGCTGTCGTAAACGACGGTCGGCTTTTTGCCGAAGGCGTCACTGCCATAGACTTTGCCTTCCGGCCCGGTGCCAAGATATATATTGCCCCCCGCGTCAATGTCTATGGCGAAGATGTACTTCGCGCCGTCGGGCGAGAAGACAAGCTCCATCTTATCCGCCTCGAACCGAAACAGCTTGCACTGCGCCCCGCTTATGCCCGCAAGAACTCGACCGGCAAGATCGGTCGCCATCGCAAAAATGTGCTCGTTCTTCAGCTCGGTAGCGACGGCATTGGAGTCATTGGGTTTGTTTGCTTTTTCCACTTCGTTTGCCGATTCAACCGGGTATATTTTTGTCAGTTGCTTCAGGCTGTACCTGTAGATGCCCCCGTTCGGGCTTGTCCCGGCGTAAATCGCTCCCCCGCTTGCAACTATGCAGTTTATCGACCATACATTTTCAAACTTCTCAACCAATACCTCCGCCGAGCGACCAAGCTGTATAGTCCCGCGAGAGCCGATTACAAGGTTCTCCGTCTGCCCCTTCAGCAAATCAGCGCTGCTCGACTGACGCGTAATCTGGCTGTTTACACCCGGGCAGACCGTATTCAACACCAGGCAGAACAAAAGCGAAGGGCTCAGAACGCTAAACACTCTCCTCTTACTGCGGAATCTGTCGCTCATGGCAACTCCTCAAATTGAAATCAGTATATGAAATGTCGGGCGCCAACCTGCCATCAGCAGCAGTATCTTAACACCCGCACACTGGTTAAGCCATGGCCTAGCCATTTCTCTTCGGCCTATTCCTCGATTGTTATCTGGACTGTCTTCTTATTGATGACAACCGTACCGGTTTCGAGAGTCTTTTCGATCCAGTTCGCATAGAATTGAGTTCTGACCGGCCTGGCAAGGCTTTGAAGAACAAGCATCTTGGTCGCGGGCAAATCCGGAAGCTCGGCCTTCTCTATAACAATACCGCTGGAAGGAAGAACAAGATAACAATACAGCCGGTCCCGTCTGACTTGGAGACTGTCCCGCAGGGCCTCTACAAGGTCCGGAAGGTCCTGCCCTATGAACTTGTGCGGAACGGTCTTGAGAAGAAACTCCCCGTAATCCTGCGAACCGCACAGCGTCAGCTCATATTTGCCCGCCTTCAAATCCTCCGGTATCTCCATCTCGATTCGGTAATTCTTCATCTGCGTCTTCACCGATTCGACAACAACATCAATCCCGATCTTCTCGCCGGCCTTGACCGCCGTATCAGACAAATCCGCCGACCATATATGAGAGATCGTGTCCTGCGGAGCGATACTGATATCGAATTCCATAGATTCGATGCTAACCTCGTCATACGGATTGTTCATCAGCAGCGCCGCAGCGCTGCTCGCTTCGACCGCCATTTCGAGCACGCCGAAGCCCGTCGAGACGTTCTCGCAAATAATCGGCTCGAAGCCCTTTATGGCAATCGACGTCTTGTACTTAACCGTATGATCCGGAGGCAAGTCTCCAAGGTAGAGAGCCGCACCGGATATAACCGCGCGAATCAGCGAAGGGGTGAGCACCCTGTTGGATGCAGCCCGGCAGTTATATACCCGCTCGATGTCGTTGTACCGCTCTATCCGCACGGTAACAGGAAATGTCTGCGCCTCGGCGCCGATTCTCCCGAGGACGCCGGCGCCCTCGTCGTTCGTGAAAGCCCCGACCGTCTTCAAGACCTTCGCCAGCTTGTTCGAGCGAACCAGGCTCGTTATCACCGTATGGACCTTGCCGGTGGCCATCGGCAGGTCCACCGCTCCATAGCCCATGAAAGGATGCCCGAAACCATAAACCGTCCCGTCTCTCACTTCCGTAACGGTCCCATAAACGGCTATTGTCATATCGCCGCTGACCAGC
>DATEBC010000077.1:0-3180 GCA_035288065.1 Sedimentisphaerales bacterium
GGCTCGATGTGAATATCGCTTGCCCTGCTTTTGACTGCCTGGCTCAGGAGCAGGTCAACGAAACGAATGACGGGGACCTTTGAGGCTGCCATTTCCCCGCTGATGTCCGGCTCGTTAATGTCTTCGAGCAGGGCATCGCCCTCGCTAATGTCGGGTCCGACCTCTATTTCGACGAGATCGCGAAGCTGCTGCTCCTCAATGTCGGAGCCGTGGTAAATTAGTCCAATGGCCCTGCGGATTTCCCTGGGCGAACTGATTAGCGCCTTGACCTGTCGCTTCATTTTGAGCGTGACGGTGTCTATGGCGATAACGTCCAAGGGGTCGGCCATTGCAACGAGGGTCTTGTTGTTATCCGTGCCCAAAGCGACCAGGCAGAATCTCTTTGCAATGCTTTCCGGCAGGCTGCGCGCCACGTTCATATCTATGGTGTTTATGTCCTCGAGGCTGACGTAGTCCATCGAGAGGTGTTCCGCCAGAGCGTTAGTAACATCAACGTCGCCGAGGAAGTTCAAGCGAAGCAGAATCTCGCCGAGGCGTCCGCCCTGCTGCTTCTGGGCATCAAGCACATCGGCCAACTCTTCCTGGGTGAGCAGCCCTTTTGAGACAAGCAGCTCGCCGAAGAGGCGATTTGTGCCTGCGTCAGAGAATTCCGGGCTGCTTTGTGGAGAGTCCATTCGCTCGCCTTCATCTTTAACAGTGCTATCCATCCGTTTGCCGTTTCCTGCAATAGGGAAATGCCGGCGCGTGGTTATACAAAGGGCTTAACGGGTCGAGATGAGTGAAATCCCTTTGCCCCCATTCTCCTCGCTGCGTCTTAGCGCCGGCAGTATTATCTAAATTATACACCAATACCCCTTAGACGCAAATAAAAACTGTTTTTGACGTTCTTTGTTGCGGAGCGCGCATGCGCCCCTGCGGATTCATCGGAAAGACAGGCTTTGCACTTTGGCTGAATCGTGCGGATTAGCTCGTCAAAGCTACAAAGATTTGGGCGAAAATGCTTGACTACGGCTGGGAAAATGTTCATAATTTATCTTTTCCGCGGATGTGGCGGAACTGGCAGACGCGCAGGCTTCAGGTGCCTGTGGGCTTAAGCTCGTGGAGGTTCGACTCCTCTCATCCGCATACGAGGCGCAATGGTAGATATTTTGCAGAGTTTCGAGCAGGCATCGGGGCGGTTGAGTCCGCTGGTTTTGATCGGTCCGGGCATCGCAGCGGTTGTTATCGGGCTATTTGTGTGGCTCGGCGGGGTCGGCTTTCGAAAGTGGGTGCTCGGCATTGCCGGCGGTCTGAGCGGGGCCTTGGCCGGTTTTTTTGTTTTCGGACTCAATCCTCTCTTGACGGCGGCCTTTGCGGGTATCGCTGCAGCAGCGGCGGCGGTATTCCAAAGGCTTTTCATAGCAGTATTGGGAGGGGTATTGTCATTTGCTATTGGATTCTGCGTGCTGGCGCGGCCTTATCTTGGCGAAGCCTGGGTTGCCGTAACGCCGGCAAAGCAAAGTGATGCGCTGAGCTGGGTGCAGAGCGCTCGGCTTATGAAGTCCTATGCAATTGAGTTCGACGCGAGTGTCAGGCAGGTGTATTCACAGATGCCGGGCTATAACCGGGCGATACTGGCAGCAGCCGCGGCGGCGGGCGCCGCGGGCGGTTTCGGGTTCAGGCGTGTCGCTTCGGCTTTATGCTTCGCAGTTTCAGGAACGGCGTTTATCTTTGCGGGGATGATTCTGCTGCTGTTGCAGAAAGGCAGCGCTGCGATTAGCGGCATCTTTCACAAACCGGCCTTTTATGCTATTGTATTCCTGGCGATGGCGGCTTTCGGGGCCGTTGAACAGTTGATATTCTGCAAACAGAAAAAAGAAGAATCAGCGAAGGTTGGAAAGGACGGCAAAGGCGGCGACGAATCAGCGTCCGTAAGGAGAAGCTGGCGGACCGCATAGCCGACGTCGAAGGCGCTGCAAGAGACGGAACCGTCTTATGGCCGCAGAATTATTGAACTTTGAATAGCAATCCGCCATCGGCGGACTCAAGAAGATCGCGGCCTTCTGTCATTCCGGCCTTGAGCCGGAATCCAAGAGGCCAACAGTGGATTCCCGCTTTCGCGGGAATGACAATCTCAAAGCCCCGCCGTTCATCTAACTGTTCAAACATCAATAGAAAAGATTTAGGAGATAGGATAATGGATTTGTTTAGCGTACTCGCCCAGGCAGCCGAGGCCGGAAGCTCAGGCAGTGAGGGCGCCGTTGTTTCGATTGAGACTTTCTGGAAGCACGCCGTAGAGCTGGGGCAGCTCGAGGCATTCATGTTCATATCATTCGGGGTGGTGTGGCTTTTCTACGGCTGGCGAGTGTTTAAGGTGCTGGTTGTGATCAGTTTTGCGCTTTTGGGTCTTGTGGCTGGAATGGAATTGGCGGTCAGGGTGCAGGGGATTAACAACAAGTTCGCCGGGGGCGTTGTAGGTATGCTGACGCTTGCAATTCTCTCAATTCCTTTGATGCGATGGGCGGTCGGTTTGTTGGGCGCCTTCGCGGGGGCGATATTCACAGCGGGGGTATGGTATGCAATTGGTCTTGATGAGAGATACATACTTGCCGGCGCCCTTATTGGGATGGTCGGCGGGGGTATGATCTCGTTTATCGTTTTTAGAATCGCGGTGATACTCTTTACGAGCATGGGCGGCGGAGCGCTCGTGCTGACAGGCGGGCTGGCTCTTTTATACCGATATGCCCCGGCAAAGGTCACGCTGGAAAATGCCGTTACAAACGTGCGGTGGGTATTGCCGGTGGCGCTTATGGTGCCGATGCTCGTCGGCCTGATCGCGCAGCACAAATTCGTAAAAGGCTCCAAAGACTGGGAAATATGAGGTTTGACTGAGAGGGTCTGTCCACATACTCCATGATCTTTCCCTCTTTGTCTTTTCTTATCCCGGACATTTCACGCGTCCCGTAGTAAGTCCTTTAGTAGTTAATACTTAACTCTCTGTACTACAACCCGTCAACTTCTTGTTTTTTATGGGCGCCGTAACTAACCTCCTGATGTTGCGGCAGTTATAATGATTTTGCTTTGCCGATACTTGCCAATGAGTTTGCCGCTTTGGGCCTCCGGCATGGCGCGGCCACAGGCCCTGGAAGAATATGCCGGTGGCCTTAAAGCGATAAACTCCAAGCGCGCCCGAGGGTGCGC
>DATEBC010000078.1:0-2501 GCA_035288065.1 Sedimentisphaerales bacterium
CCTCCGTTTAGGCAAGCCCGCCCCAGAAAGCCGTACTCGACCGATACGGAATACCTCCCTGGAAACTCTTGGATCCCCGCAAGTTTCCCGTTATCGCATCATTACCGGTCCGGTCAAACGGACTCGGACTGGTAACCAGGCCGTCCTCGAGACTGCTTGGCGGAACCGTGCTTACGCCTGCCGGATTCCTAATCGCCGGATTCCTAATCCCCGGATTCTCAACGGACCAGCCTATACTTGGCAGACCAACAGTAAAGGCCGCGACCACTGCCAATATGTATGTCCAATTCTTCATCTTCAATACCTCACCGTACATTCAACACTACCTGAGTATTGACCAATTCACCGCCAGCATCTATAGTTCAAGCCCCCGACGGACGCCGCCCGCCTTTTGGCGGGCGCCGCAGGCGACTTAGAGAGCTCCAAGTTGCTTGTTGCTCAGGTCTCTTGGGGATTTCGCACGCGGGAATCCCTATTATACTTCGGCTTTTCAGCCCAACTGAGTTTAGCAGCCAAAGTATCCCATCTGCTCCTCACAGGGTTATTTACAATGAGAAAATCGCCCTTCTGCCTGGTTATTCTGACCAATTCTTCCTCGCAGAGCTTGGATGATACCTGCCCGTCAATCGATAACGTCGTGCCCTTATTGAGCCTTACGCCGACAACCTCAACCGCACTGTTAGCATTGATAACGATAGGCCGAAAGCTAAGCGAGTGAGGACAAATAGGCGTGATTACTATCGCCTCCATCTTGGGACAGACTATCGGACCTCCTGCGGAGAGATTGTAAGCCGTTGACCCTGTTGGCGTCGAGACGATCAACCCATCGCTAATGCAGCCGGCCAATACTTGGCCGTCCACTGAAATATTCAGTTCAATTATTCTAAAAGGCGGCCCGGCCGTTATGAAGACATCGTTAATCGCCGAGGAACTGAATTTCTCGCGGCCATCACGGAAGACTTGGCAGCCCAGAATCATGCGTTTCTCAATCGGCGCCCGGCCGGAAACGATACCAGCAAAGCACTCCTTGAGTTCGGCGACACTGAATTCAGCCAGGAAGCCGAGCTTGCCAAGGTTTACCCCTATCACCGGCAGAGAAACCTTGCTCAAGTTTCTTGCTGTCGAAATGATGCTCCCGTCGCCGCCGAAAACAACCGCAAAGTCGCATTTCTTCAGTATCTTGGATTCAACCTTTGCCCGCCTGTGGCGGGCTTCACCCGAGTCATCGCTCCTTGCCTTGAGGTCTTCGATGCGGTGCGTTGCCAGTATCTCAGCTTTACCCTTTACGAAGGTGGTAAAATCCTCGATTACCTCGGCAACCAGGCCTTTGTGGGGGTCGCCGAATATCACCAGTTTTGGCAGCGAACTCATGTCTGGTATCCGGTACAGGCTTTCAAGATTTCCTGCGGCTGGGGTGCGACGCCCAGCATCTCTCTAACAGTCTGCGCTATTTTATCGGCATTTACGCCCGCTTCCATAAGCTGGGCGCATCGGGAATCGTGCCTAATAAATGTTCTCGGCGCGCCGAGCGGGCGTATTGTGTTGTGGAACTCCCTCTCGCCGTCTGTTCGACCGCTCTCTTTGTCCCGCCTTTTCCCCTTACTTGCCTCAAGAGCTGCCATTTCCAGCACGGCCGAGCCGAATCCGCACGACAAATAGTGGTCTTCCACCGTGATTATGCCCTTGCCCTTTAGAGAAACGATTCTTTTATCCACCGGCGCAGTAAATCGGGCGTTAATCACGTCAACCCCAATTCCCTCATCGGCGAGCATATCGGCTGCCTTCAAGGCCTCTGTCAGGAGGCTGCCGTAGCTGACAATCGCAATCGCCGAGCCTTTCGCCTTTTTCACAACAACGCTTTTTCCCAATGCGAACGGCCTGGAGCACGCGGCCCTGACATACTCCGGCGGCGGAACAAGGTCTCTGGGGTATCTTATGACCACCGGCTTGCTTATGCTCAGCGCGAATTCCAGCGCCAGTCGCATTTCAATATCATTCGCCGGTGCGGTCAAGACCATATTAGGCATCATTCGCAGGAAACCTATGTCCATCAATCCGTGATGCGTCGGCCCGTCGGAACCGACAACGCCGGCCCTGTCAATGCAGAATACCACAGGCAGGTCCTGCAGCGCCACCTCCTGGAATATCTGGTCGAAGCTGCGCTGAAGGAACGTCGAGTATATGCAGACAACGGGTCTCAGGCCTGTCCTGCAAAGCCCGGCTGCAATGTCCACCGCCGCGCTTTCGGCGATGCCGACATCGTAAAACCTATCGGCAAACTCTTTGCGAAATTCCATCAATCCCGTTCCGTCGCACATCGCCGAGGTAATTGCGACAATTCTTTTGTCCTTTTGGGCAAGAGCCGTCAGATGCTTGCCGAAAGCATTCGTGAAACTCATACTCGGAGACGCCGAGGCGGCCTCAACGGTATCTCCGTTCATTTGGAACGGACCGGTCGAATGGAACTTGCTTGGCCGCGACCCAGCGGGACTGAACCCCCT
>DATEBC010000079.1:0-6567 GCA_035288065.1 Sedimentisphaerales bacterium
GTGTTGTTCGTGGTGCTGAATAGCGCGGCGCTGGCGGACTGGTCGGAAACATTCGGGGGCAACGCGTTCGACCAGGTATGGACGTGGGGCTGCTACCCCGACGTGACAAAGACGTTCACACACGTCATTACAGACGGCCCGGATGATAACGATTATCTCAGTATAAATGAGTCCACCAAATTTGACGAAGACACGGGCAGCTACGGCTCGGCATTCGGCATTGGCTTTTGCACAAGCCAGGCGTTCAGCGACGTTCGGATAGGGACGGTCGTCAACGTGGCTGGCGACGCTGCCAGCTTTATTCACGGGATGGGGGCAAGGGCGGAGTACATTATCGCGACAAGTCCTGTGCCCGGCATCGTTGCAAGTGCTTACATAATGCACATAAACTGGGAGAGTTGGCCGCCGCAGTTCACGATTGATATTGAAAAGGTTATCTATAACTACAATATGATGGCCCAAGACTTCGACGTTGAGGTCCCCGGTTTGGGCAACGGCGGCAGCTTCTACGCTGCGCTGGATGTGATTGGGACGAATCCGGCTTATGTCACCGGGTATCTCTATGAGTATGAAGGCGGGCCGCTGGTGGCCAAGACCGCGACTCTCATTGATACCGATGCCCTCGACTTGTGGGAGAACCAGGCGCAGCCGCCGAGACCCCCTCACAACGACCCTTTCTTAAACGGATACAGCGGGGTATTTGCACAGAATGAGCGTTCAGACCCGGCGGGCTACCATACGACTTTTGACAGCGTCTCGTCGGCTTCCAATGGCCCGTTGGGGCCGGTGGCGGTTTACCTGAGCCCGGCGGACGGCGCGACAGGTGTGGATCTCGACGCCGACCTGGATTGGGTGGAGTCGAGCTATGCCACTTCGCGAGAGTTGTGGTTCGGCAAAGCAGGGGCCATGCGGAAGTATAGCCCCGCGGGCACGACCTATGACCCCGGCGCCCTCGAACTGGGGCAGACCTACCAGTGGCGGGTCGATCAGATTTGCTCCGGCGGCAAGATTAAGGGGATCGTCGGCACTTTCACGACGGCAGGTACGCCTGAAGGATGCGTGATGATTGACGACTTCGAGTCTTATAGCGGCGACTGGGACCTGCAGGAAGCCTGGCCCGACAATGTTGACGGATGGAACTACGCATTTCTCGAAACGACGATGGTTTTCGCCGGCAGCGAGGCGATGCGGTTCGAGTGGCAGAATCAGTTTACCCCGTACTTGACTGCGCTTACCCATACCTTTGCCGAGCCTCAGGATTGGACGATAGGCGGCCTTGCCGTGCTGTCTTTGAACTTCCGCGGCGATGAGAATAACTATGAGCAGAAGATATTTGTCGCCCTGGAGGACAATCTCGCGCATTTCTACGAGGCGCCGAACCCTTACAACAGCTACGCTGTCCTGACTGAATCGTGGCAGAGGTGGAACACTGAGCTGAGCGAGTTCGGCGACAACGGCGTGGACTTGAGCCAGGTAAAGAAAATTAGCATCCGCGTCGGGGACGGGACGCCTTCGGGCCAGCCGATCGCTCCCCCGGATTCGGATATGATATACATAGACCAGATACAGGTCTGTCCGCTGAAGTGCAATTTGAATTTGCGCGCCGATGTGGACGGCAATTGCAGGATAGACTTCGGCGATTTCTCCGCAATTGCCACTGACTGGCTCAGCGAAGGAGAATACGAGCTGCCGTAACGCCATTGCGAGTCCGCCGCCGGCGGAAAGGCGAAAAAATGTCATTCCGAGGCTGCCACCGGCGGAAAGGCGAGTCGAGGAATCTATTCAAACAGTCCTCCATCCTTACTTCGCAACGGAGTGATTGTCCACTGATTTGAGGCAGCAAGAAATGGAAATAGAAAAGGAGAAGGTAAGCCGAGCGGCGTGGTCGGCGGGCGCTATTGTGGTGCTCGTTGCGGCGCTGGGACTTGGATTCGGGATCAGGAAGATTCGGACGTGGCGAGCCGAAGTTAATCGCCGAGCCTCGGCCCAAACTCAGACCAAGCCTGCGACGGCAAAGAACGTCGGAGTCGAGCCGATCAAAGAATTGGCGGAGATTGCTGAAGAAGAAGCTGTCGTCTCGGCGGCTGAGCCGAATGAGCCGGTCGTGGTCGAGGCCGAACAAGCTGCAAAAGAGGATTCCAACGATGCGCCCGGGTCCGAACCGATGCAGGAGCCAGGCATGATGGGCCAGGGGATCGGCAGATGGCAGCAGATGTGGGCCGATCTCAATCTTACGCCGGAAGAGCAGGCCAGATTGAGAGAGGGCTTCGCCCTGGCGATGGACAGGTGGCGGAATATGCCGGAAGAGCAAAGGCAGGCCGAGATGGCCAGATTCAGGGGGATGAGAGAGCAGTGGGAGGGCATGTCCGACGAAGAAAGGGAGGGGGCGATGCAGCGAATGCGAGACCGATTCGAGGACTGGCGGGCGAGCGGTGCGGTCGAGCTGCCGGAAATGACCCTTGATTGACATCCTCTGGTTGCCGCAGAAAGTCCATTGGGAACGCAGCCGATGGCGGACCGGCCGCCAAAAGCCCCCAACTTTGCAGGCTGTGTCGTAATTGGGATTCTGCGTCTCTGACCCCTGATTTAAAGCAAAAAACGAAGGTCATCATGCCGATTTTGGTGCATTTTTGCGATTATGACACAGCCTGTTACGTTGGGGGGTTATTGCCGCGAACCAACATTTGCACTTTGACCGGTGAATAGTGTGCCGGTGGCCCAAACCCCCACAATGAATGTGGGGGCTTACGGTTTGGACGCGGGCGAGTCTATGAATGTGTTCAAATAGACCACTTGACCACGCCGTTGAGGATTTTGTGCTTGACATTTTTGCTTGAATCGTGTACTGTACTGATAGCTCATGGAGGAAGCGGTGCAAAACGATGAAAAGCAAGATTACATTTCTGGCTTGGCTTTCGATTGTGGTCGCTGTTGCGGCCCCGGCGGAGGCGGCGTTGACCTTCTTGGCGGACTTGGGCACGGAAGCGGGGGAGGCAGGGTATGCTCCGGCAGACTGGGGGCCAATCGAGCCGACGACCCATCCCGGCGGCTGGGGCGGCATTGCAGGCGATCCTGCTTCCTATGATAAGCGATGCAGGACGGTCTGGGGGTGCATTGAGAATACGAAGGCTGCATCGATTGCGTTTCCAACTCCAATAGTCTCGGCGGCAATCAGGCACTTGGATGGCGGCAGCGACGATAGTTTCATAGTGGAGGTGGATGGCAGCCTTTGGGGCAGCTACTCCGCTATTCCAGGTGTGGGCGACTTCTGGATAGTCAACTCATTTTCCGGGGTCCCGGGGACGACCCTGACAATTACATGCACGGCTGCGGCGGGACCGTATTGGAATCCGTATGGTCAGGTGGGCATCGACAGGATAGAGGCAGAGCCGATCCCTGAGCCGGGGACGATCTTGTTGGTCGGCCTGGGAGGGTTGTGCCGGCTGAGCAGGCGCAGGCCATAGCTGCAGAGTGAGGGGCGGCTTCTAAAATGTCTCCAAGTCGTATTCGATCTCAAATCGAAGCTTGTGGTTGGCCTCTTCCTGCGCGAGCTTGAGGAAGGTGTTGCACAGTTGGCGGTTTTGCGCCGCCGAGGCGAGGTTTGAGTAAAGGGTGTAAGAGATTTTTTCCTTTTTCATTGCAAAGGCGAGTATCTCGCGGTAAGTCATGTTCTCGCGTGGCTTGACATCACGCAGCTTGTCGGCGATGCCGAGGCAGCCAATTTCTTCATCCTCTAAAGCGACTTTGCCGGCCTTGACGGCCTCGAGCTTGGCCTTGTGCTCCAGCTCCTCCGCTGCAAAGCCTTCGAGGACTTTTCGCATTTCCGGCTTCTGCACCGAGCGCGCGAGCTTAGTATAAAGCTGATGCGCATCGAGCTCCCTGGCTATCGCGTAATCCAGCACCTCATTCACTGAACCGAAGCTGCCCATATCCGGCCGCCTTCTTTCTCGCAGTTGCCTGATCACCAGCGGATTGATTCTTTGCTCAATACTAATGCACCGGCAGATGCGATTCAAGCAAAATCTCCGGCACGACCATTTGCGGGTATAATTCTTGACAAATTCCTTTTGGCCGCCATAACAGGGCCTGAAAGGAGTCAGACTTATGGACTTTCTTTGGTTTCTATTGATTGGGGCGGCAGCCGGCTGGCTGGCGGGCCAGATCATGAAGAGCAGCGGATTCGGAATGCTCGGCAATATCATTGTCGGGGTCTTGGGCGCGATGCTGGGCGGCTGGCTCTTCGGCCTGCTCGGGATTTCCGTGGCCGACAAGCTCATCGGATCGCTCATCACAGCCCTTGTCGGGGCAGTTGTCCTGTTGGCCGTCGTCGGGTTCGTCGGCAAAAAGAAGAAGAAATAGTTTCAGGCCCGGCGGCAAAGGCAGCCCGCCGCCGGCGGGTTGAAACTCGGACCGGCGCAGCCGCTCGGCGACTCAGCCTTGGACCTCCCACGCTAATGGTGTATTATCCTGCAGACTGGTTATAGAAATCGAATTAGGCTCTTATTGGGGAGCATAGAAAATGAGTGTGAGAACCTTTGTGGCTTACTTATTCATTACTGCGCTTATCGTCTCTTGTGGATGCAGCGTCCTGCCGAGTTCTTTGAAACCCAGGGCCAAGCTGACCGGCGTGCATTTCGACGAGTTCACGGGCGGCGCGCTGGGCTTGACATTTGATGTGGAGGTGAAGAATCCCTATCCTGTAAGCGTGCCCGTGACTCGGCTGGCCTACAGCCTTACCAGCAACCAGACGGAGTTCATCGCGGGCAGTACCGAGCCCAACGCGGTCATACCGGCCAGCTCGGAAGTAAATGTGGCGCTGCCCGTCAAGGTCGATTACCGCCGGATGTGGCAGGTTCTTAAAGGGATTCGCCCGGGCTCGGTTATACCCTATCAGGCCGATCTGGTCCTCTCGATGGATACGAAGAGCTTCAAAACGATCGACCTGCCCCTCTGTAAGAAGGGCGAGATTGAGCTGCCCAGCGTCTCAGAGGCCACGCTGAAGAAGGTCTGGGATTTCATCACGCGGGATTAAGCATATTTCGGGTGAACGCCTGTAAACAAACCGCAAAGGAGGCACGAATGGACAAAAAGCAAATGATGATAGCTGGAATTGTTTGCCTGGTTATTTGCGCGATCTGCATCTTCGTAGCGATCGAGCGTTACAATGCTAATGCCGGCAGCGTTCGAACGATGAATAACTTCCAGCGAGATTCTCCGCTGGGCGGCATGGGCATGAGCCTGGAGATGAAGCCCGCTACGCCTGCGGCGACGAAGTATGCCATATTCTTCGCGGTGCTTTCCGGCGTCGAAATGCCTGCCCGCAAGGCCCCATCTTTCATGCCGCGTATTGCGTGCCCCCAGAGAGGTTGAAACATGACGCAACAACAACAGTAATCGGCCACCAGCCAAGCCGGCTTAAGACAAAACAGCATCCGCCGTGGCTCAATGTAGGCCGTAATCGATCCAAGAAAACGCCTGGAGCTTGAGATAAAGCCAAAAGCCCGAGAGATAACTCTATTCACTTGTCAAAGTGCTCCGGGGCTTGCCATCCCGGGCGAACCAATTGTCATCCCAAGCGCCCTGCTGTCACCCCGAGCGTTCTACATGACAAACTCACCAATTCATTCCTCGTCGGGTTGAACAGGTGCGTCGAATCCACGCACAAGCGGATCAAGGTCTGTGAAGAACGCCTGGCTTTCAAGCTGTACGTATTTGATCTTCATTGCGCGTATTGTCCTGGCTTGCAGTGTCGAGAAAGTGCCGGGCGATTGCCGTCAACGCCGCCGCGTTTGTCGCGGGCCTGGTCGGCATAGCGAGCGACAGCGCATCTTCCACGACTTTCTTCTGTTCGTCGCTTACAAAGAATACCATTGCATTGGCAAGGGTTTCCGGCAGTGCTTTGGCGGGGGCTTTGGGCATCTTGAGGTCGATGAGCTTCTTTATCTGGCCCGGGGTCTGGGGCAGGAGCCTGCCGAGCTGCCGGGCGTTCATCTTCTCGGTGAGGCGCTTGAACAGTGCTATCTTCTTGGCAAGCACATCCGAGCCGCTGAGCCGGTTGAGCGTCGCCAGCAAAATATCGGTCTGCTCGTCGTCAACGTCCCAGACGATCGCCGCCGCCGTCTTATGTCCGAGCTTCTTGATCGCTTCGAGACGATGGTGGCCGTTGATAATCTGAAACCGCCCCTTCTTCCTGCGGTAAGGCCGAACAATCAACGGCTCGTATCGCCCGGTCCGCTCGATGTTGCGAACCAGCTTGGCAAATGTGCTGCCGCTCATCTTGTTCGGGTTGTCCGGATGGGCGACGAGCCTGTTTAGGGCGACTTGCCGAATCCTGCTTTCCATAGTGTGTTGCTCCTTCTGTTCTCTTTGTTGCCACTAATCCGCCCCCCTTGTCACCCGAGCGTGTATTCTGTCCCCCCGAGCGCACAGGCTGTGTCGCAATTGGAACGACGGACTTGCTTTCGTTGCACCCATAGGTCTCAATCGCCATGACCTACTCGGAGCGGCAGCACCGGTCGGGAATCTTGAGGTCGTACCAATAGCCTAACAACTATACGGCCAAATCTT
>DATEBC010000080.1:0-7456 GCA_035288065.1 Sedimentisphaerales bacterium
CAAAGAGCCCTGGCTTTTCAGAGAGCCGGCCCACAGCTTCACCACCGAGGGAATCGCAGTATTCTTCGGACGCCTCAGCCGAAACGCCGCCTGGATGCAGTCCGCCAAAGGCGGGCTCGGCCTGACCGACGCCCAGCGTAGCGAGGTCGAGCCCGTCAGCTTCAAATATCTGCAGTTCCAGCAGATACTCTTCGTCCGCTGGGCTACGGTGATGTACAAATTCGAAAAGCAGCTCTACGCCGACCCCGACCGGGATTTGAACAATTTATGGTGGGACTTGGTCGAGAAATACCAGGTCGTCAAGAGGCCGCCCGGCCCCGTAGATGCGGGCTGGGCCTCAAAGCTCCACTTCGCCACGGCGCCTTGCTACTACCACAACTACATGCTCGGCGAGCTTTTCGCTTCTCAACTCCACCACTATTACGTTCATAACATATTGAAGCTCAAGTCCGACAAGCTCGTCAGCTACGCCAACGACAAAAAGCTCGGCGGATTTCTGCGGAAAAAAGTCTTCGGCCCCGGCGCCAAGTATCACTGGAGCGAAATGATCGAGCGAGCAACCGGCGAACCGCTGAATCCCAAATACTTCGCCGAACAATTCGTCAAATAAGTCACTCAGACTACCCGTTCTTAAGTCAGATTCCAACGTAACTACCGTGTTGACAACAAGATAAGAGATTCTGTCATTCCTGCGAAAGCAGGAATCCAAGTATATGAAAAACAGTGTTAATCTGTGTAAATCCGTGTCAAAAAAATGGCTATGCCATGGCTTAACCACAGAATCGGTCAGTTTGAGTAAGTCAGATAAGAAGACAAACCGTAATGCGGAATAGGATATGACCTACCTGGTCGGCATATTCATCTACCTTCTTGTCCTCACCGGCATCTCAATCTACAAGTCCCGGCAGGTCAAGACGCAGGAGGACTTTGCCGTCGCCGGGCGCAGCCTGTCCCCCTGGATAATGGTCTGCACAATGCTGGCGGTCTGGATCGGCACAGGGTCAATCGTCGGCAACGCGGGCAAGGCGTACCAGGTCGGGATGGCCACCTTCTTCCTGCCCGTCGGAACCTTCATCGGAATGATCCTGTTATCCTTCATCGCGACGCGCGTCCGCAGCATTGAGGCGCTCTCGGTCCCGGAGATAATCGGCCGGCGATTCGGCGCCGCCGCACGTATGCTCGCAGTCATCGCCCTGATAATAGCCTATATGGTCATCGTCAGCTACCAGTTCAACGCCGGCGGAATGGTCCTCGAAGTAATAACGGGCAAGAAAGATAAAGTCGCCCTCAATGTAAACGATACCCTGACAAAGAATCAGGTCCGCAAGGGCTACTTCCGCTACGAGCCGCCGGAAAACTGGACCGGAACCGCCCGGATCAGCTTCCACGTCTGGGACCGCGAAAGCGGCAAATGGCCGCAGACCGCGAAGCTCTTCACGGTCGAGGTCGTCCCGCCAACCGATATTATCCAGCTAAGAAAAACCCTCAACAACCACATCAAGAGTCTCGAACAGAAGGTCCAAAGCGGCCCCAACGCCGCCGAAGAAACCCAGCCTCAGCTCGAGACGGCCAAGAACACAAACATCATCAAGGAAAACACTCTGGCCCGCATAGAAATCCAGGGCCACGACACAGGCTTCAATAAACACGATGCACTCTATCGCCTCGCCGAAATACCCCATCAAGGCAAGATATGCCTCCACGAGCCCAAGCTCACCGCCGGCCACGCCACGATAATCGCCGCATTTTTCATCATCGCCTACACGATGCTCGCAGGTCTGCTGAGCCTTGCCTTCAGTGACATTGTCACGGGCATAATCATCACCGTCACCCTCCTGATTACCTTCCCCGTCTTGTTGGTAAGGGCAGGGGGTCTCGGCGGGATGGCTGAAGCGTTTGCGGCCATGGGCGACCGCCCCGACAATATGAAGCTGTTCGGAGTCTTTGGCCCCGCGGACTACATCAATTTCTGTCTGCCGGTCTTCCTGTTAGTGATGGGCGACGCAAATCAATACCAGCGAATCTTTGCCGCCAAGAACGCAAAGGGCGCACGCACGGCGGTTATCGCAATGATCTTTCTCGCCCTGCTCATCGAGGAGCTTATCATCGCGGAGGCCTGGTTTGCAAGCAGCCTGATCCCCGACCCCGAAAACGGGCGCTACGTCCTGATTTACGCCGCCCGCCACTTTATGCCACTGGCGCTCGGCATCATCTTTATGATCACGGTCGTCGGTATCATTATCTCCACCGCCGATTCGTTCCTCTTAGTGCCGGCTACGACATTCATCAAGGACATCTACCAGACCTATATCAATCCCAAGGCCGGCGAAAGACGAATTGTCTTTATGAGCCGGCTGATGGTGCTGACCTTCGGAGTGATCGCGTGGCTGGTCTCGCTGGCGTTCGCCGAAAGCACGACCGTTTTTGAAAAGGCCCTATACGCCTTCACCGTCTATGGCTCTGCCGTCACGCCCTGCCTTGTCGCAGCCCTGTTTTGGAAAGGTGCAACCAAACAGGGCGCAATCTCATCGATCTTGGCGGGGACCGTGACGACTCTGCTCTGGGAGGAAGTGATCAAAGGCCATTTGCCCGCCGAGATCGCCAAGCTCGACGCCGTGCTGCCTGCCATAACGCTTTCGGTGATATGCCTGATAGTGGTAAGTCTCTTGACTCAAGAGCAACAGCTAACCGGATGTGATTGATAAATGTTCAGCGCCGAGACATACATCGAGAGAAGAAAACGCCTGCAAGCGGACATGAAGTCCGGATTGATTCTGCTTTTGGGCAACGATGAAAGCCCGATGAATTATCCGGACAACCCGTATCCGTTTCGCCAGGACAGCTCTTTTCTCTATTTTTTCGGTCTCGACTTCCCCGGCCAGGCCGGCATTATCGATGTTGACAAGCAAACAGAATGTCTCTTCGGCGACGACGTGACGGTCGATCAGGTCATCTGGACCGGCCCGCAGCGCGCGCTGAAAGAAAAGTGCGCCGAGGTCGGCGTCGGCGACAGCGCGGCGTTCGACGGGCTTGGAGCCATCCTTAAAGCCGCTCTTGGAAAAGGCAGAGCCATCCACATCCTGCCCCAATACCGGGGCGAGACGGTTCTCAAGATTACCAAGCTGCTCGAAATTCCGCCCGCGCAAGTCGCCGACTTCGTCTCCGAGCCGCTCATAAAAGCCGTCGTAGCACAAAGATCGATAAAGAGCGACGAGGAGATCCACGAAATCGAGCTTGCCCTCGACATCGCATACGAAATGCAGATGACCGCGATGAAAATGGCAAAGCCGGGCGTTTATGAGAGGGAGGTGGCCGGGGCGATGGAGGGAATTGCCCTCAGCCGAGGCGGACGCCTTTCCTTCCCTACTATCTTCTCAGTTCACGGACAGACCCTGCATAACCACCATCACGGCAATTTGATGAAAGCAGGCGATATCGCCGTCAACGACTCCGGCGCCGAAACGGCTCTGGGCTACGCCTCGGATATCACCAGGACAATCCCGATAAGCGGAAAGTTCTCGCAACGGCAAAAGGAAATCTACTCCATCGTCTTCGACGCTCAAAAACAAGCTATCGAAGCGGTCGCTCCGGGTGTCGAGTTCAGAGACGTGCATCGTCTCGCCGCGAAGCTTCTCGTCTCAGGCCTAAAGGACCTCGGCTTAGTCAGGGGCGATGCCGCCGATGCCGTCAATGCCGGTGTTCACACGCTCTTCTTCCAGTGCGGACTCGGACACATGATGGGCCTCGACGTGCACGACATGGAAGGGCTCGGCGAGGACTACGTCGGCTACACCGATACCATAAAGCGCGACCTCCGCTTCGGCTGGCGGTCGCTGAGACTCGGCAAGGCGCTCGAGCCGGGCTACGTAATCACCGTCGAGCCGGGAATCTACTTTATTCCCGAACTCATCGATAGGTGGCGAGCGGAGAATAAATGCGGGCAATTCATCGACTATAATGCGGTGGAGAAATACAAAGACTTCGGCGGCGTCAGGATCGAGGACGATATCTTAGTAACCCGATCAGGCCGCAGAGTATTAGGCAGGCCAATACCGAAAACAATCGAAGAAGTGGAGCAAGCCTGTAGTACTCCGTAACAATCGAATCTATAAGTTGTCATTCCGCACTTGATGCGGAATCCATTTTTTTTGAATCTGGATTCCCGCTCCACACCATCCAGGGACTAAAGAACTTGACTGAGGCCATCGTCCCCGAAATCTACAACCTGCAAGTGCGCCACAGGCGGAAAGGCCGAACTCGACGACATCGTCACCATGCAGGATGAGGAGGCATTCGATATGACCCGACGGCTCAGCCTCGAAGAAGGAATCTTCGCGGGCATATCCAGCGGCGCAGCCGTAGCCGGCGCCCTGCACGTCGCTGAAACGCTCAAATCCGGAACCATCGTAACAATAATCGCCGACCGCGGCGACAGATACCTAAGCACAATGCTGTTCCGCTCCGTCTGCGCAAAATGCCCGCCATAAATCGTCACTCGTAACTCGTCGTTCGTGACTCGTGATTTTGTCATTCCCGCGCAGGCGGGAATCCAGTGTTTGTCATTACGAGTGCGCAGGCATAAGCAATCTCAATTCAAAATCGCAAACTTGTGGCGAGCGAAGTCGAACCATCACAAATCCGCAATCGGAAATAGTATGCCTTCATTGATATGTTAGTCCACAATTTTCGAAAGATCATCTATCAGGTTGTGTAGATCGTCAACAGCGTATCTCGCCTGCTCTCTTGAAATTCCGCCCCCGGTGTGTGCCGCTTTGTTTCTCAGTTCAGCAGCGCTCTTGAATCTGCGCCAAGTTGTTGCATCCAGCCTACCGGAATCGACATATCGTCGCAGTATGGATACCATCGGAATTGGCTTCTCCTCCTTTGCCAACTGACGCACTGCTACCTCTAGCGCAACGAAAGATGAAACAACTGCCATTTCATAAGCACCGGTTGCGAACAACTGTTCCGCATCCCTGAGGCGTCGTTTCACTTCATCAATGGCCGCAACTCCCTCGGACGGTTTTCCCTCCATAGACTTTATATATGCCATCGGGAGAGCCGATTGAACCGCGATTCCCAACTCCTCACTGAGAAATCGCTTTAAGAAGCCGTAGGCCTCATTTACGTAGAACTCAGTAGTATGCTCGTCAGGCGTAAGTCCCTTATGCTGCACGATATTCCTGAAATCATGAAGGTCTTCAAGACGAGGTTTTTCCGGTATCGAGATGTCTGCAAGAGCTTGATACGCCTCATGCACGCTGATAGTCTTCCCATCCTTGCGGAATATGGATTTGCCTATCCGAGCGACCTTCTCCTTCAGCGCCAACTCTATTGCGTGATCGATGTGCAAGAGTGCAAACTTCCTTCCTATTTCGCTTCCATCAAGATAGTGCAGAACTCCATGCTCAAAGGATTCGAGTGCATGGCGTAGCATCGGGGATATTCGCTCTGGAACGCTCATTTATTATCACAGCCTAACGTACTAAAGATCAACCACCACCACCCAGCGGATATACCGTTGAATAACCAGAAACCATAAAAATACTCCCAACACAACCTCAAACCGGGTGCTCGGCTGCCGTTGACTCTGGCGTGGTGTTAGGCCTTTTAACTTGTCTTCGTAGCCATAAATCGCACCCAATGAGATGCGCCGTAGCGAGCAGAACGGCAGGGATGGCCAAGTACCAACGTAATCCAGAAGCAACCAAGCCAATGAGTGAATATGGGACGAGACTCAGTCCCAAGTGGAGTAAACGGTCTTCGGCGAGGTAGCGTTTATCGTGAAATCCATCACACACCACTTTCTCTAACGGCACCCATCCCTTCGGCTCGCTGCGAGCAGCAAGGATGCCGCGCAATACAAACCACCTATCGAATATCTGCCGGATCTTGGCTCGCCGGGCAGCTATCAAGATAGAAACGAACAAGAGGAACGGATAGTAAAAGCACAAGGCGACGGGTGATCTAAGAGGACTGAGTGGGTTGTCAACCCTGCTAAACGTCAGAGCAACAGCTCCAAGAGCTATGATGGCATAGTTCAGTATCTTGTTACGCTCCTGTTTCTCGGCATCAATCTCTTGGCGTGTCTGGAGAAAATACTGCTGCTCAAATTCGGACAGGCCGGGCTGTTGCGGGGCAACGCCCTTCGGCTGAACATTTTCCATGGCTGCTCCTATTGTTTATGGGCGGTCGAGCAGCTCAACATATATTTATTCGACCGCACGATTGCGGTTTATTCTTGCATGGATTATAGGCGATTCCCGTATCGCTGTCAAGGCCAACTATCAACACTCAGGCCAGTTAGCCAGCGATAGTCACACCATCGTTTCTGGCGATTTCGATTATGGCGTCAGGAGTGCCGTTCCTCCAGGAAAGCGCGTATTTCCTCAGCCAACTGAGGCACTTTGTTCTGCACAACGTCCCAGAGAATATCGTTGTCGATGCCGAAGTATGCATGTATCAGCATATCGCGCAGGCCCGCGGCTTTTCGCCATTCAATATTCGGCAATTGCTCTCTGACACTTTCGGGAATGTGTTTAGCGGCTTCGCCTATGATCTCCAGGTTGCGGACAACGGCATCGTATGTCTTCTCATCGGAGATCAGGTCCGACTGATCAAGACCAGCGGTGAACTGCAGTATCTTCTCACAGCTTTGGGCGATGTCCTGCAGGTACATCATCTCGTCACGCCACATTGATCATCTCCTGGTCGATAACCCGGCGCATCTGCGGACGAATCGCCTTCTCGGTTACGAGATCGACTGCCCCACCCACCACCTCTTCGAGATAAAACTTCAGGTCCATAAACAGATCGAAAGTGGCCTTCTCCTTAAATGTCACCAAGACATCCACATCGCTGCCCTCAGCCGCTTCGCCGCGCGCCACCGAACCGAAGACAGAAAGCGCCTTGACAGAAAAACGCCGCCGAATCTCAGGGGCACACTCTGAAAGTCTGCTAACGACTGTCTGTTTATCCATAACGACTTCCCAGCCATTCCAAACCATTGCCTATACGGATTCTCTACACATTATAATTGTCTCCGCACGCTAACTAAAGCAAAATATAGGCGAAGTTGACAGTGTGTACGCCAGTCCGGTCTTTGAACCACGGAAAACTGAAAACCAACCTTTGCCGCGATTGACAAGGTCGGCGGCGTAGCTTACTCTACCGCTGTCCACGGATTTTTGCAGTTTTTGGGTAGCCGTAACTTATGCCTGATAAAGTAGTAACACGTTTTGCACCTTCGCCGACGGGGTATCTTCACGTCGGTGGGGCGCGCACGGCCCTTTTTAACTGGCTCTTGGCCAGGCGGACCGGCGGCACGTTCATCCTGCGGATCGAGGATACCGACCAGAAACGTAACACCCCGACCGCTGCCAAGCAGGTTATGGACGACCTGCGATGGCTCGGCATCGGCTGGGACGAAGGGCCGCAAGTCGGCGGTATCCTCGAT
>DATEBC010000081.1:0-3792 GCA_035288065.1 Sedimentisphaerales bacterium
ACAACACGTTGATTACCGTCACCGATGAGGATGGCGATACTATATGTACGAGCTCTACCGGCTGCGCCGGCTTTAAGGGCTCTCGAAAAAGCACGCCCTTTGCGGCCCAGCAAGCCGCCCAGCGCGCCGCCGCCACCGCGATGCGAAGCGGCGTTCGCGAGGTCGAAATCAGGGTTAAAGGCCCCGGGTCGGGCAGGGAATCGGCCATCGCGGCGCTGCAGTCCGCGGGATTGCGAATCGCTTCGATTGAGGACGTCACCCCCCTGCCGCACAATGGCTGCAGACCCCCAAAACGACGAAGGGTATGAGACGACAATAGACGAATTTTTTTGGAGATAAGCAAAAAAGATGGGACGGTACTTAGGTTCATCTTGTAGGCACTGCCGCCGCGAAGGTATGAAGCTGATGCTCAAGGGTATCAGATGCGAGATGGCGAAGTGCCCCATTGAGAAGAAGCAGCGCAATGTCGCCCCAGGCATGCACGGCTGGCGCAGAGGAAGGAACAGCGAATACGCTGTTCGGCTGCGAGAAAAGCAAAAAGTCAAAAGGTATTACGGCCTTTTCGAGCGACAGTTCATGAGGTACTTCCACAAGGCCGAACGCATAAAGGGAAATACCGGGGAGAATTTGCTCCAACTGCTGGAGAGACGGCTGGACAATGTCATTTACAAGTTGAACTTTGCTCCTTCGAGGAAGGCCGCTCGCCAGCTTATTTCGCACGGACATATCTACGTCAACGGACGCAAAGTTGATGTTAGTGATCGTATCGTGGAAATCGGTGACAAGATTGTCGTCAAAGGCGCTGAGAAAAGCAAAAAGAAGATCAAGGAGCAGTTGGAAACCAATCCGAGTTTCTCCACGCAGGGCTGGCTGCAACTGGCGCGAGAAAAGGCCGAAGCAACCATTGTGGCCCTGCCGACGCGGGAAGACGTCCAGATTCCCGTAGAAGAGCAGTTGGTGGTCGAGTTCTGTTCGAGATAGCTGTTTGAAAATTGAGATTTTTGGACCGGAGGCATATATGCGAGTTACATGGCGTGGTTTGGAACTGCCGACGCGAGTCGAACGAGACATTAGCGTATCGAGTAGTATGTACGGCAGGTTTTTCATCGAACCCTTCGAGCGAGGGTTCGGCACCACTATCGGCAACAGCCTGAGACGCGTTCTTCTTTCATCCCTGGAAGGAAGCGCTGTGACATCCGTCAAGATAGCCGGCGTGAACCATGAATTCAGCTCGATAAAGGGCGTGATGGAGGATGTTACCGACATTGTTCTCAACGTCAAAAACCTTGTCATCCGCCTTCAAGGCAATGGTCCGAAGATAATGACTGTTTCGGCCAAAAAGGCCGGAACCTTGACCGCCGCAGACATCGCCGGCGACCCGGCCATTGAAGTTGTAAACCGCGATATGCCCCTTGTGACGTTGACCGAAGACGTCAAATTCGAGATGGAAATGGTCGTTGAGAACGGGCGAGGATACGTTCCTGCCGCCGAGAGGATCGCCGACACTGACAGGTTCGATCAGGAAGTCGGAAGAATACATCTCGACGCCATTTATTCCCCCGTCACCAGGGTCCGATATACTACCGAGGATACACGCGTCGGCCAAAAGACCAATTACGATAGACTGATCCTCGAGATATGGACCGACGGGACCGTCAGCCCGGAGATGGCGCTCGTTGAGGCCGCAAAGATTCTCAGAAAGCACATCAATCCTTTTGTGCAGTACTTCGAGATCGGGCAGGAGACCGTGGCCGGCAAGATCGCCGAACGTGAAGTCGCAAAAGAGACTGTTGATGAAGAATCGGCTCAGAAGCTTGCTATGTCCGTTCAGGAGCTGGAGTTATCCGTGAGAGCGAGCAATTGCCTCGAGTCTGTGAAGATCGAAACTGTCGGCCAACTGGTTCAAATGGACGACTCAGACTTGCTCAAGATTCGCAGCTTTGGCAAGACCTCGCTGCGAGAAGTGAAGCGAAAGCTTGCCGACATAGGCCTTTCCCTCGGAATGCCTGGTCCTGCCGAGCAGTCACAATGACCTCGGTCGGGAACAGGTCTAATTGGTGGTATCTTAATAGAAGGTTGAAAACATGCGTCATAGAGTGGCAGGGCGTAAGTTAGGTAGAACGAGCGAGCACCGGTTGGCCTTGCGCCGGAATATGGTCGCATCCCTCTTTGAGCACGAGACGATTGCTACGACAATACAAAAGGCCAAAGAAGTGAAACCGTTCGCCGACAAACTCATTACGTTGGCAAAGAAAGGGACATTGCCGGCCAGGCGCCGCGCTATTTCACTGCTGGGCAATCGTGATATCGTTGTGCATGAGGACGGTAAACGTGTCCGAAAAGGCACGGTAATAGGAAAACTATTCAGCGAAATCGGCCCTCGGTATCTCGACAGGCCGGGCGGCTATACGAGAATTATACACCGTTCTCTAAGGAGGCTTGGTGATAACGGGCAGCTCGTGTTGTTCCAGTTGATAGGCAAGGACGAAGGCCCCAAGAAAAAGGCCAAAACCGCCGCCCGGAAACGCTCGGCAAGTAAGCGAAAGAAAGCTTTGGAGCAGGCGGGCCGGTTGCAGGAAGTCGCCGAGGCTCAAGGCTCTGCCGACCTCGAGCAACGCCCTGAAAGTGAAGATACGGTCCGGGGCGGGCAGGTCGATGAGTCTGTTGAATCAAAGCAGCCGGATCAGGTTGAAGATGCATCCGGCAAAGAAATCGGCAAAACGCCTGATGCGTCCGGCCAGGCTGAGCAAAAAGGATAGACCCCTCTCGGTATTGGAAAACCTCTTATGGGCGGCGACCAGTGCCTTTTCTGCGAAATGGCGGCCGGGCGAATTCCGGTTGCGAAGGTTTTCGAAGACGAAATCGTGCTGGCGTTTCTCGATATCGGCCCGGTTAGCGACGGCCATACCTTAGTTATCCCAAAGCAGCACTTTGAAAAACTGCATGATTGTCCGCCGAATTTGCTCGGCGAAGTTGGCTCGCGCCTGGGCAAGATAGCCCAGGCCGTGGCTGCTGCAATGGAATCTGAGGGTTACAATGTTTTGTGCAACAATGGCCCAGCCGCGGGCCAGTTGATTGAGCATTTGCATTTTCACATTATCCCTCGCAGCGCCGGCGACGGCGTCTTTAGACGCTGGCCCGCTTACAAGTACCCCCACGGAAAGATCGAGGAAATTGCCGCCAAGATCCGTGAAAACTTATAATTTTGATTTTAGGGTTGCTAACGAACGTCTTTTATGATATTCTCTTATCATCGCAGTGTTAGTGTCAACTGCGATATGTGAAATACGATATACGATGTACGATATACGAAAATGGCCGCGGGGTAGAGCAGCCTGGTAGCTCGTCGGGCCCATAACCCGGAGGTCGCAGGTTCGAATCCTGCCCCCGCTATTGACCTAAATAAGGCAGTCGCAACGACTTATGTGCGACTGCCTTTTCCGCTTATTGGGGTGGGCGCTTCTTCAGGATAGGCAGCGTCGAGTGCATTGTTGCGGCCCGGTGAGAACCTTGCAAAATCCGCTGGGGCGGCGTATAAATTGGGACGCTATGGCGCAGGATGTGAACAAACGGATTGAGCAGTTGCGGGCTGAGATTCGCAGGAACGACTATCTGTACTATGTGCAGAGTCAGCCGGTGATTACCGATCAGCAGTACGATGCGCTCTTTGCCGAGCTAAAGGCCTTGGAGCAGGCCCATCCGGAGCTGGTAACGCCTGATTCGCCTACTCAGCGGGTATCGGGACAGCCTTTGGATGGTTTTGCTGCGGTCCGCCACGCCGTGCCGATGCTG
>DATEBC010000082.1:0-3823 GCA_035288065.1 Sedimentisphaerales bacterium
GACTCCGGCATAAGCATAAAGCCCATCTCCGTCGCCGCCACGCAGCGCATCGTCCGCTTCGCATTCGACTACGCCCGCAGGCTCGGACGAAAAAAGGTCACCAGCGTCCACAAGGCCAACATCATGAAATTCTCCGACGGCCTCTGGCTCGACGTCAGCCGCCAAGTCGCCAAGGAATACACCGACATCGAATTCGAGGACCGCATCGTCGATAATATGTGCATGCAGTTGATTCAAAAGCCCGAACTATACGACGTCCTCGTCCTGCCCAACCTCTACGGCGATATTGTCAGCGACCTTTGTGCCGGCCTGGTCGGCGGACTCGGCGTCGCGCCCGGCGGAAATATCGGCGATAACGCCGCAATCTTCGAGGCCACTCACGGCAGCGCGCCGAAATACAAGGGCCTAAACAAGGTCAACCCCACAGCCCTGATTCTAAGCGGCGTTATGATGCTGCAACACTTGGGAAAAAACGAGGAGGCCCTGAAATTGGAAAACGCCGTAGCCGCCGTTATCGCAGAAGGCAAGAACGTAACCTACGACATGAAGCCCGACCGTGACGACCCCACCGCAGTAGGAACAAGCCAAATGGCCGACGCTATCATCGATAGAATCAAAGAAACATGTTAATCGTTCCATTGGCTGTTGCTCAGCCCGCGTTTTGCGTTCTTCAGGAGGTTCTGCGCTTTCCTATAGTTGGCCCCCTTCCTCCCATCAAATGAGCAATTCTCCAAAGTGTCTATAAATCGGTAGCGCCTATTCTGAATCTCCTCCTGTACCTTCACGAAATATCGCTCAAAATCCCGATCGAGCAAGTGCTCAAGGAGAATCTTCGCTATCGCCATCCTCATATCATCGTCGTCCGAGTCGCCGCATTCGTTAACAATATCCCACACCGAGTCCGGGTCCGACTCAATCAGTTCTGCGATCACGATCAGTGACTGCCATCTGCAGTTGTTGTCCGGGTCACTAACAAGCTTTCGAGCCACTGTGAAATACTCTCGCGGATTGTCTCCTGATGCTATCTGCTTTCTTATTAGCGCAAGTACCAGCAGACGCTGATCCGCTTCAGAAGATTTGGCCAACTCGGCCAGTTGGTCCAACGAGAATCGTCTGAATTCCTTCTTAGCCGCCTCCCAAGCCCTATTCAACGCCCTGTTTTTTCTCACAACAAAGCTCCTCATTGCTCAATGATCTGGCTGTCATAATACCAAAGTCCCCTATCTGTGTAACGGTGTTTCCGACAAAATCTTGATCAAAGCTCCCACTTAATACCTATGGCACAATAGGCCTTTCGGGCATACAACAAGGCGAACATCCTTTGGTTTTATCCGTATGAAGGTTTAATTCTTGGCCGATAATGAGTTATGGAGTGTCAAATGGACATGCGCAAAGCCGGACAATTCATTCGTAAGGTGTGCAAAGACTGGTGGAAAACGGCGTTATTTATCGCATTCATCGTTATTCCGGTCAAATCGAGCTTAGCCGACTGGAATTGGGTCCCGACAGGCTCTATGAATCCGACGATAATTGAGGGCGACCTCGTTTACGTCAATAAAGCCGCCTACGACCTTAGAATCCCGCTTACAATGCACCGCATAGCCAAGTGGTCGGACCCGGCCAGAGGCGATGTTGTGATTTGCTTCTCCCCCGATGACGATACGCGATTAGTCAAGCGCGTAATCGGCCTGCCGGGCGACACTATCGAGGTCAGAAACAACGTCCTTTTGATAAACGGCCAACCAGCCTCCTACACCGAAATGGACCCAGGCTGCACAGAGTACCTCCCCGCAAAGGTCAAGGACGCCGCCGTATTCGCCACCGAAGACCTCGATGGCTGCGAGCACGCCGTGATGAGCATCCCCTCGATCCCCGCCGCGAGAGAATTCGGACCGGTTACGGTCCCTGCCGACAGCTACTTCCTGATGGGCGACAACCGCGACAACAGCAGGGATTCGCGGTACTTCGGCTTCGTGAATAGAAAAGCCATCGTCGGCAAAGCGACGCGAGTCCTCGTTTCCTTAGACATCGCCGACAAGTACCAGCCCCGCCTGAAAAGATTCCTCGCCCCCCTCGACTAACCGGCATTTCCTACCGCCGAGAACGCAGAGACTGCGTATTCTGCAAGACCCGTAAGCTCTGGGCAGGGCGCAAGTTTGACCATGCCGTACTCCGTGCTGAACTTGAAGTTCCTAAACAACCCCGTTTTCTATCTTCTCCGCGGTCTCTTCGCTCTCGGCGGTTAATAGAAAATGGGCGTGAGCCCGATGCACGCGGCAGCGTCATCTCCAAATAGATAATGACAACGCCCCCGAAAACTGGTAAAAAGGCTTCGCCTTTCAAGGAACGTACAGGTTGAATCAGCAGGATTACCGAAAACTCGTTTCAGGCCAAGCAACCGGCCTTGGTTCGTCGCTTTTACGGCTGCTCCTGGGCATCGCCGCCTGCGGTTACTCGCTCGTCATACGCCTGCGCAACCTGCTTTATTCAAAAGGCTGGTTTAAGACGCATCGGGTTAATGCAGCGGTCATAAGCATAGGCAACATAACGACCGGCGGCACGGGCAAGACCCCGCTGGTCGCCTGGCTCTGCAACGAAATAACTCAAAACTCAAAACTCAAAACTCAAAACTGTAAGTGTGCCATTCTGACCCGCGGCTACAAGGCAACTCAAAACTCAAAACTCAAAACTCAAAACTATTTTGACGAGCCTGCAATCCTCGCACAGAGCTGCCCCCAAGCCAAAGTAGTAGTCAATCCCGATCGCGTCGCAGGAGCCGTCAATGCGATCTCCTTCGGGGCAAACGTGCTGATTATGGACGACGGCTTCCAGCATCGAAGATTAGCCAGAGACCTCGACATCGTCGCTATCGATGCGACAATGCCCTTCGGCTTCGGCAGGATACTCCCGGCCGGACTGCTGCGAGAACCCATCACCGCCCTAAGACGCGCCGGCGCCGTCGTAATCACCAGGGCCGACCAGGCTGCCCAAGACCAATTGACCGAGATTGAGAACAAAATTCGAAACATAAAGGCCGACATAGTAATCGCAAGATCAATCCACTCGCCTGTTTGTGCAATATCCCGGGACGGCGACCGAATCAGCCTTGAAAAGCTCCAGGGCAAAAAGATACTTGCCTTTTGCGGGATCGGCAATCCTGGCGCCTTTTTGAACACTCTCAAGGCCCTCGGAGCAGACCTGCTCGGCTCGGCAGTCTTCGACGACCACCATCATTACACGCACGCCTGCCTGGAAAAAATCTCCAAACAAGCTCGGCATTTGAAAGCCGATCTTATAGTTACGACCCAGAAAGATTGGACAAAAATCGCCCCCCTGTTAACGGACGAAAAACACCTCTCATTCGCATTTCTGGCCGTCGAGATCAGATTCCAGACCGGGCAGGATAGATTAAAGGGCTTGATTGAACATGCGATAGCTGGTAGAATCTGTGCCAGGCAGATGAGGTAAAACGACAAGGACAAGAAACAGTAAAGAATCCTAAATGTACGAAAACCTGCTGAAAACAGTAAATAATCTCGGCTCGCCCCGCGTACTTATCGTCGGCGACTTCATGCTCGACATCTACGTTTACGGCGACGCCCTCAGAATAAGCCCCGAGGCCCCTGTACCCGTGCTCAGAGTCACGCAGACCGAATATCGCTGCGGAGGAGCCGCATCCGTCGCAGCAGACCTGGCCGCTTTGGGCGCAAAGCCAATCTGCCTCGGCGTTGTCGGCTGCGATGAGAACGGCAAAATACTCACCGACAAACTAACGCAAATCGGCGCGGACATCGCCGGCATCGTCAAAACGACCGACCGCCCC